>JAQGHZ010000045.1 GCA_028291485.1 Rubritepida sp.
ACGATGCAGATCTGTCGCTGCCGCTGATGGGAGATGAGCGCGCTGATGATGGCCGGCGAGGCCGAAACCTTTCCCTTCCCGGGCGGCCTACGCCTGGAATTCACTTCGGCGCCGGCCTGCAATTTGGTGCAGGAGAGCGAGGCCTCCCCCTTTGGCGGCAGAGAGGGGGTGATATCCACGCTCTCACGGGCCGCCGGTTTCGATGTGGCGGGAGGTGCCGAAGCACCCCCCTTCAACGGCAGCGGGTGATTGGTGTGCACCCTCCTCTTGGCCGCTGATTTCGATTTAGTGGGCGCGGCTTTCGCCGCCCCCTTCAATGGCAACGAAGGGATGGTACCCATCGCTGGATTGGCCATCGACCTCGATTTGGAGGGGCTCGCCGCGTTTAGCGGCACTGCAGTGCTACGCATTGGCCGCCTCCTCGAAGATCCGGCGTGCATCCTCGGCCGTCCGCCTACTCCGGATGACGTCGTGTGCCGGCAGGTTGTCCGTCAGCATCTCCACGAAAAGTGCATCGCGTTTGCGGCGTTTCGACCATCGGCGAGCCTCCTCCACCGTCACGTCGCCCAACGGCCGCCCAGCGATTTTGAAGGTCTCGAGCAAGGATGCCATGGCGACCTTTGCCAATGCCGCAACCGCAGGAACATGAGGCTCGGAAGCAGGACGAGCATGCACGGGCGCGCTGTCCCGCATCTTCCGGTTGGCCTCCGCTAGGATCGCCTGTATCGCCTCCCGACGATAAGGTTCGAATAGCGCCCACAAGGCGTCCGGGTCCCTCCGCACGCTTCGAACGAACGCGTCTCGTGCTGCGTCGAAATTCCGCGGCGATTGCGCCAGTGCTGACATGGCCATCTGCAACATCCTTTCGCGATCATGGGGGGCGGTGCCGTCGGGCAAAAGATCGGGCCAGTCGCGAGGGTCGAGCTTTGCCAACTGGCCGGCGATGGAACGGAGGAAGGAGTGATATCCGTACTGCAGCACGACCGCGGATGAGTGCCGCGCAGCCGCGGTTTTCCACCCATTCAGACGCTGATGATTGCTCATGCTGGCCTCCGCGTTGACGCAGCTGTCGCGCCAGCGATTCGAGTCCCGCAAAGAAAATTTGGGAGGGTGTAAACCTCAGTTGCGACGCGCGCGGGTGCGCTTTAGCCGCACCACCCGTCCCGCCGTCCCCGCCCATCATACGGCCGCGCATGTCGCTCCAGAATAAGCGCCTGCGCCACGTCGCGGCCCTGCCGATCTCGAACCACGGCCAGCAGCCGTCGGTACCGATCGCGACCATGCGGCTCCAAGCTGATGCCGCCGGCAATGAGCACGACGAGCCGAGCCTTCGCGGCGTGGGCTGCGCTGATCTCCGCCGGGCAATGTCCGCGCATCTCGGGCGCATCCAGCCCCATGATCCGGACTCGCTCGCTGCCGCAGGCGAGCGTGTCACCGTCGATGACGTGACACCGTCGTTGCGCATGAGCTGGCGTGATCGCAGCAACCGCGGCGGAGAGGGTGACGGCAATCGCGAGCATGATGCTGGTCCTACCCCCAACGCATGAAGATTCGGTTGTGATGGTCATCTCCCCACCGGATAGAGCTTGGCCTAACCGCGCTCTTCGCTCTCTCGACACCTGAGCTGCAGCCGCATTTGCCCGATCGTCGGCGCCTTACTGTACCCGTAGCGGTAAGGGCTGAGCAGCGCGCAGCGCGTGCAGGTGCAGATGACCGCGAACCATTGGCCGACCTCATGCACCTCGCGGGGCGCCATGTCCTCGAGGCGCCGGCCCATACCAACCCCAGCAGCCTTCGATTCAGCTCGCTAATTTAACGTCGAAGGCATATAAATGCCAGCTGAAGCGGGACAGTGAGGTGGGCTTTGCCCCTTCGGCAGTTGCCCTCTCCACCGGGTAATCCGCGAATGTTCAGACCCGGGGCGATAACCCTATGGGGTGGATCGCTCCTAGAAGACTGTTGAGACGATCTCAGCGCTGGGAGGGATGATCATGACGAAATCGTTGGTAACTTTTGGCCGCGCGTCGATCCGCGTATCGGTGCTTACCTCGGCCATGCTTATCTGCTCAGCTGCTGCTTGGGCAGACGCCGTGTTTCCGAACGACAGCGGCGCCAATGCTTTTGACTTCCACCTCGAACTCTCCCGGGTTCTCGCCACCAGCAGCTTTGACTCCACGCCGTGGGGCACGCCTGCGGAGAATAATAGTGGGACCCTGGTCTGGAGATCGACCACTGCGATAGCGCCCGGCGGGACCTTTACCTTGAAGGACTTTAATTTTGCCAACCCTGAGAGGGCGGGGACCACCGCAGTTCTTGATGCATTCTGGACGGATCGAACTGGCGGTAAAATCGGTGATTCGCTAAATATTTCAAATCCCCTCGCGCTTGAGCCGAACGGCCCACAACCCATCCCGGTGCCGGCTTCCCTACTTTTGCTGGCAACGGGGTTGAGTACGCTTGGCCTCACCCGGTGGGTGACCCGTCGGCGCTGATAACAGACCGTTCCAGGCGATAGTTCGCGGTGGCGAAATCGTTGCGCGGTGGCCGGGCGGCTCCCCCTGCGCCTGTCATCCGCGCTATTCATCCGCCGCGCCGAGATCGCCATCCACGTCCCGCCTCTGTGGCACCGCCGAGGCGCTTAGGCTGGGTGTGGTGTGGCGTCCTCGCTTGTCCCTAGAATGCGATAAACGCTTGCCCGGTCGATGCCGAGGTGAACCGCTATCTCAGTCGGCTTCATCCCGTCAGCCTTGAGCTGGCGAACTGTCTTCGCCTGGCGCAGCGCGGTCGGCGCGCGGCCCTGGTGCTTACCTTCGGCCTTCGCCTTCGCGATCCCCTCGCGCTGCCTCTCAAGCATTAAGCCCCGCTCGAACTCCGCCACCGCCCGTAGCATGGTCAGCATGTGCTTCCCGGTGGGCGTCCTGGTGTCCAGCGCAGCGCCGCCCATGGACAGCACCGCCGGCCGATCCTTCGCCAGCTGCCAGGGGTCGCCCATCTTCACGCCGGCGGCCTTGGCCTCGGTGGTCCGGGCAATTGCGTTGCCGTCATTGTTGGACAGCACCACCAGCGCCTTGCCGCGCAGCTTTGGCGCGAAGGCGCGCTCGCACGAGCAATAGAAGCTGTTCCCGTCGATCAGGCCGAGGGTCGCCGGCATGGTCAGACCTCCGGCCGGACGAGGCCCGAGACGATGCCCCAGATCTCGGCGCCTTCTCCGGTGATGGAGATTGGCTCGGCGCGCGTGTCCGAGGCCTTGAGCTGCCATTCGCCGGCGACGCGCTCCAATTCGGCCACCACCACTTCACCTTGGACGAAGGCGATGTAGATGCGTCCGCTGGCCGGCGGCGCCGAGGCATCCACAACCAGGATGTCGGCGTGGAGGGATGCCGCGGCTGATGAGCCCATCGCCGACGACGCGCGTGGCGTAGCGATGGGGACGCGAGAGATCGAGGAAGTCGTGGACCTCGCGCCATATGTAGTTCTGGGTGAAGCGACCGCACATCGGGCCAGCCTGACCGAGGATAACGGACAGGCGATTTCACTGAAGCTGGTTGAGACCAAGTTGGACGACGCTTGGCACGGCCAAGGCATCACGGAGAAGGTAGTGCAGCTGGTGTGCGACCAGACCAGCCTTTCCCCGCCCGGGTTTGAGGAACCCTAGCGCGTTGGCCGAGGATCTCTGGACGCGGGTGATCCGCGAGATGGATCAGGCGGCCGAGCAGCGCTGGCTGACCTCGCCCCTCGCCGAATGGATGGCCGAGCGCCACGACCAGGCCGCGGAGATACTCTCGCACCAACACCTCAGCTGGGCGAAGGCGGCCGAGGCGTTTGCGGCCTATGGCTTGAAGGACCAGCTCGGACGGCCGCCGACTGCCGAGACGGCCCGCGAGACATGGCAGCGCGTGGAGGAGCGCCGGCGGGCGCGCGCACAAAAAATCCCGCCGGCCGGAGCGGGCGGGATTGTTCGGTGAGCGAAGGCTCGCCGGACGGCGCCCGCTCGCTCATCGCTTCCCCGTCCTGATCAGCGGCCCATCACCCTCGGGCCGGATGACCACTTCATCGCCCCGGGCCAGGATCCCCTCCGCCGCCAGCAGCAGCTGATCCTGCTGGTCGGCGTCCATCGCATCCCACAGCCGAATCATCTTGGAACGACCCGCAAAGCCAAGCGTGCGGATGCTGGCGCTTGAGACGACCTGGCCGTCCTTGTTGCGGGCGAGGGGGAGCTTCACCCCACCCCCACCATCTCGCGCCATTCCTCGGCCGCCTTGTCGATGGGCCGGCTCAGCGGGTGGCTGGCCTCGATCAGTCGACCGGCGAGCACCGCGCGCGCCTGCTCTCGGAATTCCGGGCTGTGCTCCGTGAGCGACGAGATCAGCGCTTTGAGGACGAAATGCTCCCCGGCCAGGTCGAGCATCGCGGCCCGGCTCTCCTCCAGCTCCTTCGACAACTCCGCGATGTCGATGGCCCGCGCCTTCCGGCGCAGCTTCGCCACGATACCGGTTCCGAACATCGGTCTCTCCCTGCCGGCGTCTCTCGCATCGGCCTCCCATGGTTGGGGGCTTTTCACGCTTAGCGCAATATTTGGGCAGGCATGCACTCACGAGCGGGTCGAGGCGGTGACTGGCGTTGCGCGAACGACAGTCGCCGGCCGATATCGATGTAGAGGGCTGGCCCTTCCAGAGGACCGATCGGCGAAGGCGCCGTCAGGAGGCCAATGCTTGCCAGCCCGGCAGTAGCGTCGGGTCCTGGCCCGGCACGAGCAGCACCCCGCGCTCCGTGACGTAGCTGCCGTCCGCTCGGAAGAGGTTCACCTCGCCGACGGGTCGTCAGTCGGGATGCTTACCGGGAGGCCAAGGGCGTCTCGTAGGCGACGAAGGGACGGCCATCGCGACTCATCCGCCCGTCCTGGAAGACCGGGATGCCGGCCGGCGCCAGGTCGCCCTGGCCGTTACCGGCATAGGTCAGGACCGGGCTGCCGTC
>JAQGHZ010000057.1 GCA_028291485.1 Rubritepida sp.
GCGCTGATCGACACCGGCAGCCGCATGGACGAGGTGATCTTCGAAGAGTTCAAGGGCACGGGTAACTCCGAGATCATCCTGGACCGGAAGCTCTCGGACAAGCGCGTCTTCCCGGCGATCGACATCACCAAGAGCGGCACCCGCAAGGAAGAGCTGCTGGTGGATCGCGGCACGCTCAGCAAGATGTGGGTGCTGCGCCGCATCCTGAACCCGATGGGCACGCAGGACGCGATGGAATTCCTGACCGACAAGCTGAAGTACAGCAAGACGAACCAGGACTTCTTCGACGCGATGAATACGTAAGTTCTGCCATCAGGCGCCGGGCGGCGGCTCCGCCGCCTTGGCTTCGCCGCGTGGCTGGGGCGCCCGGCCGGCGGGTGGGGACGGCGCCGGCCCCTGTGCGGCCGGATGCTACGATGGCGCAGCCGTTCTGCAAACGTGCACCGGACTTGCCGCCCATCTTGCTGCCACCTTCCTGGGCAGTCCGGCGCCTCCATCGCGGAGGTGGCCGCCCATGGCAAACCGCCTGACCTTCGTTTTCGGATGCTGCTTCTGCTGACCGTGGCCGCCTGCGCGCCGTCGCGTTACCGGGCCTACGACGGCGCGCCCGACGCGCGCGGCCCGGGCTTCGGCGCGGCCACCGAATTCCAGCCTCGTCGACAGGTCGGCGGGATGACTTCGGCCAACTAAATTCCTCCATCTTCCTGCCACGATCCCCTGGAAAATAGCCTGACGGTGAGGGAACGTTGGCCATGGTGAGGCTATGTGTGCTGGTGATCGGGCTGGTCGGCCCGGTGGGGCCTCACGGGCTGCAACCAGCCCTATCGCGGCTACGGCAACAACTATCGCCCGTCCTACGGCGGGAGTTATAACCGCAGCTACGATCGCAACTACGACAACCGCAATCGCGACAACCGAAGCTACAGCAGAACAACCGCAGTAATCCGAGCAATTCCGGAAATCGCGGGGGCGGCCAGGGTAGCGGCGGAGGTGGCGGGGGCGGCGGTTCGAACCGGGGCAATCCTGGGCCCGGCCCGGGCCCGAACACCGGGGATCCGCCGGCGAACCACCAGGGTAACTGAACTCTAAAAAGGTATCATCATGCGCAAGCTTCTTCTTCCCCTCGGCATCGTCGCCGCGCTCGGCACGGCCGGCTGCACCAACCCCTACAGCGAGGGCCAGCGCGCCGCCGGCGGCGCGCTGATCGGCGCGGGATCTGGCGCGGCGCTGGGCGCCATCTTCGGTGGCGGCCAGGGCGCGGCCATCGGCGCGCTCACGGGCGGCGCGGTCGGCGCGGCCACCGGCGTGATCACGACGCCGCAACGCCCCCGCGGCTATTGATCCAGAACGTCCTGGCGGCCGCGAGCTTCGCGGCCGCCGTCCACGCCACGCATCGCCGCAAGGGCGCCGCGCAGGAGCCCTATATCAACCACCCGCTCGAGGTGGCGCAGATCCTGGCCGAGCACGGCGCGCCGGAGCCGGCCATCCTCGCCGCCCTGCTGCATGACACGGTCGAGGACAGTTCCGACGATCCTGAGCCGGTGACGCTGGAGGCGCTTTCGGCGCGCTTCGGCGCGGAGGTGGCCTCCATCGTCGCCGAGGTCTCGGACGACAAGAGCCTGCCCAAGGAGATGCGCAAGGCGCTGCAGGTGAAGCTGGCCCCGAAGAAGTCCGAGGGCGCGAAGCTGGTGAAGCTCGCCGACAAAATCTCCAACCTGCGGGCGATCATGATCGCGCCGCCGGCCTCCTGGGACCATGCGCGGCGGGTCGAATATGTCGGCTGGGCCGGGCTTGTGGCGGCGGGTCTGCGGGGGGCGAACCCCTCGCTGGAGGCGCTCTTCGACACCACCTATCGCGAGGCCATGGCCGCCCTGGCACGCGAGACCGCATGACGTTGCTGGCACGCGAGGGCGCATGACGTCGCTGGAGCGCGATCCGCTGAGGTGGCTTCGCCGAAGCGGTGAATCGCCCTCCCAGCTCCCGCTGGTCCACGCGCTGGAGCGGGCGACGCTCAATGCCGTTCCCTCGCGCCGGGTGGCCTTCGACGGTCCTTTCGTGGTGCGCGCCTTCCTGGGCGGGACGGGGCGCGCCAACGCGGCCTGCTCGCTCGATCCTTCACCCGATCCGGACATGGCCGTGCGCGTGGAGCGGATCGCGGCCCATTACCGGCGACTGGGGCTGAAGCCGCGCATCCGATCCTCGCCGCTCGATCCCGCCGGGCTGCCGGCGCATCTGCGCGCCACCGGTTGGGACGAGGAGGACGAGAGCCTGGTGACCTGCGGGCCCCTGGCGGGGCTGGCTGTCGCCGATCCCGACGTGACGATCCTGGACGCGCCGGATGCGGCTTGGTTCGAGGTCCTGGGCACCGTCGAGTACCAGTCGCCCGCGCGTCATGCGGAGAAGCAGGATGCCGTGCCGCTCTTCGCGGTCCGGGCCGCATGGATGGTGCTGCGGCTGGAGGGCGTGCCGGCGGCGGTGCTCTCCGCCACCTGCGACGGGAAATATTTCGGCCTGTTCGATCTCGCCGTCCGGCCGGAATTCCGTAGGCGAGGCCTGATCGGGCGGGCCATCGGCGCCGCCGCGTTTTGGGCGGCGGCGCAGGGCGCGGAGCACGTTTTCGCGCAGGTCTCCGCGACGAATACGGTGTCGATCGCGCTCCAAGCCGGAACCGGCATGGTGGAGCGCTATCGCTACAGCTATTTTACCCGGAAATAGCTGGATAGACGGTTGTTTCGCCGTGCCGGAAGAATTACAGCAGGAAGACCGTGCTGCCGGTCGTCTTACGGGCTTCCAGATCCGCGTGGGCCTGGGCGGCATCCTTCAGCGCGTAGCGCTGGTTCACGTTCAGCTTCACCTTGCCGGTCTTCACCGCGTCGAAGAGATCGGCTGCCACGGCCTCCAGGTCGGAGCGCTTCGTGGTGTAGGAGGCGAGCGTCG
>JAQGHZ010000158.1 GCA_028291485.1 Rubritepida sp.
GTCTCGCTCGTCGCGCGGCTGCCCTTCGTGCTCGTCGTGCATCCTTCCGTCCGCGCGCAGAATGTCGCGGAGTTCGTGGCCCTGGCCAAGGCGCGGCCTGGCGAGATCGCCTACGCCTCCGTCGGCAACGGCAGCGCCACGCACCTGGCCATGGAGCTCTTCGCGACCGCCGCGGGCATCCAGATGACGCATGTGCCCTATCGCGGCAGCGCGCCGGCGCTGAACGACCTCGTCGCCGGCCAGGTCCAGGCGATGTTCGTCAACACCGCCTCCTCGGCCGAGCTGATCCGCGACGGCAAGCTGCGTGGGCTGGCGATCGGCTCGCGCGGGCCTTCGCCGGTGCTGCCGGGCGTGGCGACGCTCTCGGCGGGGCTCGGACAGGAGATGGAGGCCGGCGTCTGGTTCGGCCTGCTGGCGCCCAAGGGCACCGCCGCCGCGATCGTCGCCCGTGCCGCCGCCGACACGCGTGACGCACTGGCCGACCCCGCCCTGCGAGAGCGGCTGGACGGGCTCGGCGCCGAGGCCGCCTCCAGCACACCGGCCGAGTTCGGCAACCTCATCCGCAACGAGCGCGACCGCTGGGGGCCTGTCGTGCGCTCCTCCGGCGCGAGAATCGACTGACCCATGGACGCCATGACCCCCGCCACCACCCGCCTCCTCGCACGCCTTGTCGCCGAGACCCGCTGGCAGGACGTGCCGGCCCAGGTGCGGCACGAGACGGTGCGCTCCTTCGTGAACTGGCTCGGCTGCGCTGTCGGCGGCGCACCGCATCCGGGCGTGGCCGCCGCAACCCGCGCCGCGACCGCCTATGCCGGCCGGCCCACGACCACGCTGCTCGGCCTCGGCCGCCGCAGCGATCCGATGACCGCGGCGCTGGTGAACGGCATCTCCTCCCACGTGCTCGATTTCGACGACACGCATGACGGCACGCTGATCCATCCGAGCTCGCCCGTGCTCTCCGCCGCGCTCGCCCTCGCCGAGGACCGCGGCGTCAGCGGCGAGGCCATGCTGGAGGCCTTCCTCCTTGGCGTGGAGGTGGCCTGCCGCGTCGGCATGGCGATCTCGCCCGCGCATTACGAGGCGGGCTGGCACATCACCGGCACCTGCGGCTCCATCGGCGCGGCCGCGGCATCGGCCCGGCTGCTCGGGCTGGATGCCGAGCGCACCGCCTGGGCCATCGGCATGGGCGCCTCGCAGCCGGTCGGCCTGCGGGTGCATTTCGGCTCGATGGTGAAGAGCTTTCATCCCGGCCGCGCGGCGCAGAACGGCATCCTGGCCGCGCTGCTGGCCGCCGAGGGCTTCGACGCGGCGCCGGACGGCATCGAGGGCCGCCGCGGCTTCGCGGAAGTGCTGTCCTCCAGCTTCGACGTCAGCCGCATCACGGACGGCCTCGGCGAGAGCTGGGAGATCCTGCGCAACACCTACAAGCCCTTCGCCTGCGGCCTCGTGGTGCACCCCGCCATCGACCTCTGCATGCGTCTGCGCAACGAGCCGGGCTTCGCCATCGATGACATCGAGGAGGTGCGTCTGCGCGTGCATCCGCTCGTCATGGATCTCACCGGCAAGCGCGAGCCGGCAAGCGGCCTCGAGGGCAAGTTCAGCATCTTCCACGCCGCGGCCGTGGCCCTGGTGGACGGCAATGGCGGCGAGGCCGAGTTCTCCGACGCCCGCGTGCTCGCGCCGGAGGTCGTCTCGACGCGCCGGCTGGTCACGGCCCAGGTGGAGCCCGGCTTCCGGCGCACCCAATGCGAGGTCGTCCTGCGGATGCGCGACGGCAGCGAGCGGCGCGCCGAGACGACGACGCCGCTCGGCAGCCTCGGCAATCCCATGTCGGACGACGCGCTTGGCCAGAAATTCCTCGGCCTCACCGCCTCGGTCCTGGGCGAGGAAAAGGCCTCGCGCCTGCTCTCCCGCGCCTGGGACGCGGCGCTGCAGCCCGGCCTCGGCTGGCTGGGCGAGGCCTGACGCCCTCGCTGCTCCATCTTGCCGCCAGTATGCTGCACCGCCACACTGGCGGTCAGCCCCCCGGGAACACGCCCATGGACATCCACAGCCCCAACGTTGCATCGAAGGCCGACGCGCTCGCGCTGCGCTACGGCAGCGATGCGATGCCTGCCGCCGGCCCCTGGAACGAGCACATCGCGCTGCTGCTCTCGCACCGTTCCGTGCGCGGCTACCGGCCCGACGCGCTCCCCGAAGGCACCCTGGAGACGCTGATCGCCGCGGCGCAGTCGGCCGCCACCAGCTCCAACATGCAGACCTGGTCCGTCGTCTCGGTGAGCGACCCCGTGGTGAAAGCGGAGTTCGCGAGGATCTCGGGCGGCCAGAAGCACATCGAGCAATGCCCGCTCTTCCTTGTCTTCCTCGCCGACCTCTCGCGCAACGACCGGCTCGCGAAGGCGAACGGCGCCGAGCTCGAGGTGCTGCCCTATGTCGAGACCTTCATGATCGCGGCCATCGACGCCGCCATGGCCGCGCAGAACGCCGTGGTCGCGGCCGAGGCGATCGGCCTCTCCACCGTCTATATCGGCGCCCTGCGCAACGATGCGGCCCGTGTGGGCGAGCTGCTGGGCCTGCCGCAGGGCGTGGTCGGCGTCTTCGGCCTTTGCGTGGGCTATCCGGCCCCGGGCGTCACCAACGAGGTGAAGCCGCGCCTGCCCCAGGCGGCCGTGCTGCATCACGGCACCTACGATCACGCCGGGGAGCCGGCGCATGTCGCCTCCTACGACGAGAAGCTTTCAACCTTCTCCGGCCGCTTCGAGATGGGGCAGACCAGCTGGAGCGGCCGCGTGCTCAACCGCATGGGCAAGCTCAAGGGCCTCGCCGGCCGCGAGAGGCTGAGCGGCGTGCTGAAGGCCATGGGCTTCCCGCTGCGCTGAGAGGGCGGCGCGTCCACCGATGGTTCGGCCGTCCGCACGGCCGTCCTCCTTGGCGCTTGCTCCTTTTCGCGAGCGGCCGAACATGGGCCTCCAGACCATGAGGCGTTGACCTTCGCTCACCCGTCATGATCCAGCCCTTTATTTTAACGCGTGATTCGGACCTTCGGCATCAACGCACCTTCGGTCATCACGCTTTAGCCGCGGGGGCGGCCAGGAGCTGCCCTGTCGACCTTTTCGCAGGCAACCCTTAACCATTCCTTGTGTCGGAAGTTGACCTCAGACTACGTGCCCGAGGCGCGTTCGGGAAGGAGAGGTGCTTGTCCTCCGGGATTTCGCGCAAATGGGCATTCTGGGCCCTGATGGCCTGGTTGGCCTCGGCGATGTGGACGCTTCGCGCGCAGTCCGAGGGCGACCACGCGCCCATGTCCACCGACGCCCCGAACCTGCCCTACCGCGCCACCGTCAAGCCGACCGGCGACGAGAATCTCGACCGTGTCCTGCGCCTCGCCTCGGGCCTGATCGCCCTGCAGGAGCGCGCGCCGACCGATGCCGTGGGCGTCGTCTCCCGCATCGGCGCCGAGGCGGAAAAGCTGCGTCCCGCGCTGGAAAGCGAGGGCTACTGGGCCGGGCAGGTGGCGGTCGTGGCGCCCGGCGTTGCTGCATCGGGCGGCTCGCTCGACCCCGCCGTGCTGGCCGCCCAGCCCGCGCCGCTGGCGCTCGAGATCCGCGTGACGCCGGGCCCGCGCTACACCTTCCGCAACATCCAGACCCTGGGCGGCGGCCCTGATGTCGCCGTCGCCCCCGGCGCCCCGGCCCGCGCCGAGACGGTGATCCTGGCCCAGGAGGCCGCCTGGAACGCCATGCGCGAGGACGGCCGCCCGCTCGCCCGCATCGACCGCTCCGTCACGGTGGATCACGGCGCACGCGCCATGGACGTCACCTTCACCGAGCAGCCCGGCCCCCGCGCGGACTTCGCCATGCCCGAGGTCGCGGGCACCGAGCGCGTCAATCCCGAGGTGGTGCGCCGCGTGGCCGCGCTGCGCCTCGCCGAGCGCGGCTACCTGCCCCGCCGGCTCAACCAGGCGCGCGCCGACGTCTCGGCGCTGGGGCCCTTCTCCCAGGTCCGCGTGGACCAGGCGACCGCGCTGGACGCCAACGGCCGACTCCCGGTGACGGTCACCGTGCGCGAGCGCCCCTTCCGCGCCATCAGCGCCTCGGCCGGCTACGAGACTAATTTCGGCGCGAGGCTCGGGCTCTCCTGGGAGCACCGCAACGTCCTGGGCGGCGCGGAGAACCTGCGCGTGGAACTGGAGGGCAGCCGGATCGGCAGCCAAGCCGACCGCATGAACGCCCGCGCCGCCATCATCTGGCGGCAGCCGCTGCCGCTCGGCTATGTCGGCACGGCCGTGGCCAGCCTCGCCTTCGTGCGCGACCGGCTGGACAGCTACGACCGCGACGCCGCCATCTTCAGCCTGCTCTACGAGCGCCGGCTGAGCGACCGCTGGACGCTCTCCACCGGCCCGGTGGCCGAGGTGGGCCAGTCCGCGCCCTCCGGCGGAACCCTGAAGGCCTACCAGATCGCCGGCTTCACCGGCCAGCTCCGCTACGACAGCACGGACAGCGTACTGGACCCGCGCCGCGGCATCCGCGCGCTGGGCAGCATCACGCCCTCCTACGCCTTCACGGAGGGCACGGTCTTCGTGCCGCTGCGGATCTCGGGCTCGACCTATTTCGATCTTTCGGGCGGCGGGCGGACGATCCTGGCCCTGCGCGGCGCCTTCGGCAGCCTGCTCAACGCCAGCGCCGGCACGGTGCCCCCGCCGCAGCGCTTCTATGCCGGCGGCGGCGGGTCGGTGCGCGGCTATGACTATCAGTCCATCGGACCCAGGGATTCGCGCGGCAAACCGTCCGGCGGCGCGAGCCTGCTGGAGGCCTCGGTGGAGCTGCGGCAGCGCTTCGGCTCCTCCTATGGCGCGGTGGCCTTCGTCGATGCGGGCGCCGTCGGCACCAATGCCGGCGCGCCGACCGACGAGATCCGCATTGGCGCCGGCGTGGGCGCGCGGTACTACACGCCGATCGGGCCGATCCGTGCGGACGTGGCGATCCCGCTGATCCGCCAGCAGGGCAGCGGCTCCTTCGGCTTCTACATCGGCATTGGGCACGCCTTCTGATGCGCTGGCTCGCGATCCTCCTCGGAATCCTGATCCTGATCCCGGTCCTGCTGATATCAGCGCTGGCGACGCCCTTCGGACTTAACGCGGTGGCCGGTCTCGCCACGCGCTTCGTGCCGGGGCTGGAGCTGGAGGGCGTGTCGGGCCCGCTGCCGGGCCATCTCGCCGTCCGACGCATCGGCATGCGCGACGCTGATGGACCCTGGGTGGAGATTGAGGACGCCCGCATCGACCTGGCGTGGCGCGACCTCTTCGACCGCCGCGCGACGCTGACCGCGGTGCATGTGCGCCGCATCGCCGTGAACCGCCTGCCGCCGAGCGACCCCAACGCGCCGCCGTCCCAACCCACGCCGGTCGCGATCCCGAGCCTGCCGCAACTGCCCGTCGCGGTGCGCATCGACGCGCTGGAGGTGGAGCGCATCGAGATCGGCGAGGCCGTGGCCGGGCGGGCGGCGGCATTGTCGCTGCGAGGGTCGCTGTCGCTGGAGGGGCGACGCCTGCAGACGGCGCTCACCGCGACGCGGCTGGACCGGCCGGGGAACATCGTCGCCAACATCGCCCTGCAGGACGAGGCGCTGACCGCTGAAGTCAAGGCCTCCGAGCCGCCGGGCGGGCTCGTCGCCACATTGGCCGGTCAGCCGGACGCGGCCTTCGACGCGAAGATCGACCTTACCGGGCCGCTGTCCGGCGCCGACTGGCGCCTGACGACAGTGCTGGGTGCCACCAGCGCGGAGCTGGGCGGGCGCCTCTCCGTCGCGCCCGATGGCGCCGCCGCGCTGACGCTGGACGGCACGGTGATCCCCGGCCCCTTCGTCCCCGAGGCGCAGCGTGCGCTCGCCGACCGCATCACGCCGAGCCTCTCGCTGCGCCGCGCGGCGGACAACGCCATCACCATCGAGCGCCTGACCGTCGCCCTGCCGGCCGGCCGCGCCGAGGTCAGCGGCACGCTCAGCGCGGCGCAGGCCCTTGCGATGCGCTTCCGCGTCGATCCTGCCCCGCCCGAGACCTTTGCCGGCCTGCTGCCCGAGGGCACCGGCTGGGCCACGCTCTCGCTGGAAGGCGAGGTCGGCGGCACGGTCTCCGTGCCCGCGCTCGACCTGCGCGTCTCCGGCACCGGATTCCGGGGGGCAGGGGCCGTCGACGAGATGCTCGGCCAGGCCGTCACCCTCACGGCCAGCGTCCGCGGCGCCGACCGGCAGGTGGACGCGACCCTCCAGGCCGACCGCATCCGCGCCACCGTGCGCGGCCCCGCCGCCAGCCCCTTCGACGTCGCCTTCACCCTGGAAGCGCGCGACCCGCCCAACGTCCAGGGCACCGTCTCGGCCGAGGGCCGCCTGACCGGCACGGCCGAGGCGCCGCAGGTCGAGGCGCGGCTGCACACCGATCGCCTCGTGGCGTCCGGCCGGCTGGTGGAGGGCTTCGACGTCACCGCCCATGCCACGATGCAGGAGGTGACCGCCGAGGCGACGGGCCGGCTGGACGGCAAGCCGCTGAACCTCGCGATCCAGGCCGGGCGCGACGAGCAGCGCATCCGCCTCGCGCGGCTCGAGGGCAGCTATGCCGGCATCGCCTTCAACGGCAACGGGGAGGGGGGGCTGCCCACGGGCCCCTTCGACGGGACGCTGCATCTGGACGCGCCGGACCTCGCGCCGCTGGGCCTGGGCCTCGCGGGGCGTCTGACCGTGGATCTCCGGGCGCGCGCCATCCCCGGCGCCACCGGCATGGCCGCGCAGGGCGTAGAGCTGCGCGTGAACGGCACGGGCGTCGGCGTGGGCGCGGCGCGCGCCTCGGCGCAGGTCGAGATGACGGGCACGCTGGCGGCGCTGAACTTCCGCCTCGGCGTGACGGCGCCGGCCTACGGGCTCGATCTCGCCGGCAACCTCGGGCAGGAGGGGCCGCTCAACGTCATCACCCTGACGCGGCTGGAGGCGCGCGCCGCGCAGGATGCGCTGCGTCTCGCGGCGCCTGCGCGGATCCTGGTGACCGAGACGGGCGAGCTCACGCTCCAGCCGGCGCGGCTGGCCAGCCGGCGGGGCGGCACGCTGGCGGTGAACGGGCGGCTCGCCGGCGGCAACGTCACGGCGCGGGCCGACATCACAAATGTCCCGCTCGGCCCGCTCAGCGGCGGCTTCGTGAACGGCACCGTCTCCGGCCAGGTGAACGCGGCCGGGCCGAGCGCCGCGCCGCAGGTGGACGCGAACATCCGCATCGCCGGGCTGCGCGCGGCCGATCCGTCGCTGGCTTCCATCCCGGCCGCCAACATCGCCGCCACGGCACGCCTGCAGGGCCAGGCCTTCCGCGCCCAGGCGCAGGTCAATGCCGGCCCCAGCGTGCAGCTCAATGGCGAGGCCTCGCAGTCGCGCGGCCTCGGTCCCGCCGCACCCTTCGAGGCGGCGGTGCGCGGCCGGGTGGATCTCGGCCAGCTTGCGCGGCCGTTCCTCTCCGGCGGCGCCGACCGCTTCGCCGGCCGGGCCCAGCTGGACCTGCGCGCCAGCGGCACCGCGGCCGAGCCCCAGCTCGCCGGCACGGTGGTGCTGTCCGACGGCAGCTACTCCAACCCGATCTACGGCGTGCGGCTGGACGCGCTGGCGGCTCGGCTTGCGGCGCAGGGGCAGCGGCTGGTCATCACCTCCTTCTCCGGCCGCACGGTGGGCGGCGGCACAATCTCCGCCCAGGGTTGGGTCGAGCCGATGGGCGCCGGCATCCCCGCCGAGATCCGCCTGACCGCCAACAACGCGCGCCCGGTCACCGGCGAGACCGGCGATGCCACCATCGATGCCGACATCACCGTCCGCGGCCCGCTCACCGATGGCGGCAGCCTGGCCGGCCGCGTCACCATCCAGCGCGCGGAGATCCGCATCCCCGAGCAGCTCGGCGGCAGCATCCCCAGCGTCGGGCCGGTGCGCGAGATCGGCCCGCTGCCGCCAGGCCGCCGCCCGCCCG
>JAQGHZ010000173.1 GCA_028291485.1 Rubritepida sp.
CCGCCGATCATCCGGCGCGCGACATGGCCGGCTTCGTCGACTACCTCCGCCGGCGCAATGGCGAGGCCACCTTCTCCTACGGCAATTCCGCCTCGCTCATCGCGGTCAGCCTGCTCGGGCGGGCGACCGGCACGCGGGTGCAGCCCATCCCCTATCGCGGCGGGCCCGAGGCGCTGACCGATGTGATGGCCGGCCGCATCGACGGCACCTTCACCGATCTCGGCCCCGGCCTGTCGCAGGTGCGCGGCGGGCGGGTGCGGGCGCTCGCCATCACCACGCTGAACCCCTTCCCGCTGGTGCCCGACGTGCCGCCGCTCTCGGCGACGGTGCCGGGCTACGACCTCACCGTCTGGTACGGGCTGGCCGCGCCGGCGGGGACGCCGCAGCCCATCGTCGAGCGGGCCGCGGTCGCGCTGAACAAGGCGATCGACGATCCCGCGCTGGCCGAGCGATTCGCCCGCCAGGGCTTCGTGCCGCGCCACATGACGGCGGAGCGGTTCGGCACCTTCCTGCAGGAGCAGCTCGTGCTCTGGGGCGAGCGCGTGCGGCTCGCCGGCATCCAACCGGAATAGCGGAGAACCTTCATGAACGTGCTCGCCGCCACCACGACGACCAAGCCGGCGGAACGCATCGCCGCCTTCGCCGCCGGCCTGACCTATGAGGACATTCCCGAGGCGGTGCGCGAGCGCGCCCGGATCCAGATCCTGGACGGACTCGGCGTCGGCTTCGCCTCCAACGCCTTCCCCTTCGCGGAGAGGGCGCTGGCCGGCATCGCCGCACTGGGCGGGTCGGGCGACTGCACCGTGCTCGGGCGCTCGCTGCGTCTGCCGCTGCGCGACGCGGCCCTGGCCAATGGTTTTCTCATCCACGGGCTCGACTTCGACGACACGCATCTCGCCAGCATCGTCCACGCCACGGCGGCGAGCCTGCCCTGTGCGCTGACGCTCGCCGAATCGCTCGATGTGCACGGGCGCGAGTTCATGGTCGCCTATGTCGCCGGCATGGAGACGGCGATCCGAATCGGCCTCGCCGCACGCGGCGGCTTCCACCACACCGGCTTCCACGCGACCGGCGTCATCTCCCATTTCAGCAGCGCGGTGGTGGCCGGAAAGCTGCTCGGCCTCGACGCCGCGGGGATCACCTGCGCGCAGGGCATCACCGCCAGTACCGCCTCGGGCGTGCAGGTGTTTCTCGAGGAGGGGGCCTGGACCAAGCGCTTCCATCCCGGCTGGGGCGCGGTCGCCGGCATCACGGCGGCTACCCTGGCGAAGCATGGCTTCGTCGGCCCCACGCGGCCCTATGAGGGAAAATTCGCGCTCTTCGACTCGCATCTGCAGTCGCACATGGCCGATGCCGACCTGTCCGCCCTCGACGAAGGGCTGGGCACGCGCTGGCACCTCGCCGACACCGCCATCAAGCCCTACCCGGTCTGCCACTTCGCCCATGGCGCGGCCGATGCGGCCATCATGCTGCGCGAGGAGATCCCTGATACGGACGCCATCGCCGGCATCCGCATCCTGGTCCCCGCCATCACGATACCGATCATCGCCGAGCCCGCCGCCGAGAAGGCGCGGCCGCAGGGCGAATACGCCGCCAAGTTCAGCGCGCCCTTCATCATCGCCACCTGCCTGCGGCTCGGGTATTTCGGCCTGGCGGAGCTCCGGCCGGAGGCGCTGACGGATCCGCGCACCCTCCCCCTCTGCGCCATCTCCCGTTGCGAGGCGGATCCCGACACCGGCTATCCCGAATTCTTCTCCGGCGGTGTCGAGGTGACCCTGCGCGACGGTACGCGCCTCTTCCGCCATGTCCGCGTCAACAGCGGCGCCGGCGAGCGCCAGCTCGACCGCGCGGCGGCCACGCAAAAATTCCTGCTGGCGGCGGAGATGCACCTCACCCCGGAGCACGCCCGGCGCGCCTGCGACGCCATCCTCTCCATCGACTCGCACGACGTCCGCGAAACCACCCGGCAGCTCGGAGCCGCCTGACATGATGCCGAACCTGCCGCGCCGCCTCGCTTTCTCCCTCCCTTGGGCGCTTCCCGCGTTGCTGCCGGCCGGGCGCGCCCTCGCCGCCTGGCCGGAACGCCCGCTCCGGCTGATCGCACCCTTCCCGCCCGGCAGCGGCACGGACATCCTGGCCCGGATCATCGCCGAGCCGCTGAGCCGCGTGGTCGGCCAGCCGGTCGTGGTGGAGAACCGCCCGGGCGGCAACGGCGTCGTCGGCGCCCAGGCCGCGGCGAACGCACCGGCCGACGGCTCGACGCTGCTGATGATGGGCACCTCGGTGGGCGCCATCAATCCGCATACGGTCCGCCGGCTGGCCTATGACCCCGTGCGCGACTTCGCGCCCATCGGCACCATCGCCGAGCAGCCCTACATCCTGGTGACGCCGCCCAACGCACCCGGCACCGACCTCGCGAGCTGGCTGGCGGCCATGCGCGGCCGCGACCTGACCTATGGCTACGGCAATGCCGGCGGACTCATCATGGGGGCGATGCTCGCCCAGATTTCCGGGCTGAAGCTAACCGGCGTGCCCTATCGCGGCAGCACCGAAGCGCTGACCGACGTCTCCGTCGGCCGCATCGACCTCAGCTTCGCCGATTTCGGCCAGGGGCTGGAGCAGGGCCATGCCGGCCGCATCCGGTTGCTCGCGCAGACGCTGGGGCACCCCTTCCCGCTCGCCCCCGAGATGCCGCTGCTGGCCAGCGCATTGCCGGGCTTCGACGCCGGCGTGTGGTTCTCCATCGTGACTCCGGCCGCGACCTCGCCGGAGATCGTCCGGCAAATGGAGGCGGCGCTGGACAATGTGGTGAAGGATCCGGCCTTCGCGGCCCGGCTCGTCGCGCTCGGCCTGGCGCCGATGCGCATGGGCTCGGCGGATTTCGGCCAGTTCCTCGCGCGGCAGATCTCCGCCTGGGGCGAGCGTGTGAAGCTGGCCGGCATCGAGCCGCAGTAGGAGGCGCCGGACCGCGTCCTTGCGCGGCCTCGGGCGCGGTCGATAGGTTCTGCCCGTCCGTGAGGCCCCTTGTCTTGGGCCATGCGGCGGATGATGGCTCGTGGGACGGTAGAAGGAACATGACGATCGAGGATCTGACCGAGGCGCCTCCGGAGGAGGAAGGCCGCGGCGCACGGGGCCGGAACGAATGGGCCTACGACATGCTGCACGAAGCCATTCGCGAAGGCACCATCGAGCCGGGACAGCGCATCATGGAGGTCGACGTCTCGGCCTGGCTGCGGGTCAGCCGCACGCCGGTGCGCGAGGCCATGCGCCGGCTCCAGGCCGAGGGGCTGCTGGAGCATGCCGCCGGCGGCGGGCTCTCGGTCGCGATCTACGACCTCCGCGCCATCGCGGAATTCTATGCGACACGGGAATCGCTGGAGGGCACGGCCGCCGCGCTCGCCGCGCGCCATGCCGACACGACCGAGATGGGCATCCTGCGCGCCATCCTGGACGGCATGCGGACGCTGGGCGACGATCCCAGGGCCCAGGCGCGTGAGAATCAGGCCTTCCACGAGCACATCTACCGCGCCGCGCACAACCGCTTCCTGCTGAAGAGCCTGCGCGCGCTGCTGAACTTCGTGCCCCTGCTGGGCCGCACGACCTATCACGACCCCGGCCGCTCCGGCAGCGCGATCGAGGAGCATGCGGAGATCGTGGCCGCCATCCTGGCGCGCGACCCTGTCAGGGCCGAGGAGGCCGCGCGGGCCCATATCCGCCGCGCCTATGAGAGCCGGGTCCGCGTCGTCACCCAGGATGTGCGCGAGGCGGCGCAGCGCCGCTCGGTCCACCGTCCGCCCATCGGCCTCGCCGAGCGCCGGCCCAAGGCCGGCCCGGCGGAG
>JAQGHZ010000230.1 GCA_028291485.1 Rubritepida sp.
CGGCGGCGAACATAGGTCGCAACGCCTGTCTCCGCAATCCGGCCGTTCCGCCTTGCGACGGAGCGGCGCCGGGCCTAGGTTCCGGTCTCTCGACCGGTCGGTCGGTCGGCCGTCGTTTTCTTAGTAATCAATGCGCCGAACCGGCGCGCGGGAGGAAAGTTCGATGCGGAACCTCGTGGGCAGGCCCTTCATCCGCCGGGCGCTGCTCGGCGCGGCTGTGGCGATGGCCGGAACCGCCGGCACGCTGAGGGGCGCCACGGCGCAGACGCTGACCATGGGCGTCGGCTCGCCCATCTCCTCGCTCGATCCGCACTACCACCAGCTCCGCTCCAACGGCGAGATCGCGCAGTCGATCTTCGACACATTGACCGTCACCGACGCCCATGCCCGCATCCATCCCGGCATGGCCGAGAGCTGGCGCGCGCTCGGCACCGAGGGCTGGGAGTTCAGGCTGCGCGAGGGCATCCGCTTCCATGACGGCACCGCCTTCACCGCCGACGACATCGCTTTCACGTTGGAGCGCATCCCGACCGTCACAGGCCCCGGCGCCTCCTATTCGGGGCTGATCCGCCCGGTGAACCGCGTGGAGGTGGTGGATGACCGCACCATCCGCCTCTACACGAGCGGGCCTTCGCCGCTGCTGCCCACCTATCTCAGCCAGGTCGTGATGCTGAGCCGGAAGATCCACACCGGCGCCACCACGGCCGACTTCAACAGCGGCCGCGTCGCCATCGGCACGGGGCCGTTCCGCCTCGTCTCCTATACGAACAACGACCGCATCGTGATGGCACGCAACGAGCAGTACTGGGGCGAGAAGCCCCACTGGGCCGAGGTGAGCTACCGCATCATCACCAACGACACGGCACGCACCGCGGCGCTGCTGGCCGGCGACGTGGATTTCATCGACCAGGTGCCGACCAGCGACATCGGCCGCATGCGGCGCGACAGCCGCTTCCGCGTGGCCGAGACGACGAGCCTGCGCACCATGTACCTCACGCTCGACGGCGTGCGCGCGCCGCCGGTGCCGCTGCTCGCGAGCAGCACGGGCGCGGCGCTGGACCGCAATCCGCTCGCGGATGTGCGCGTGCGGCGCGCCCTCTCGCTCGCCATCGACCGGCGGATGATCCAGGAGCGGGTGATGGAGGATTCCGCGCTCGCCACCGGGCAGTTCATGCCGCCCGGCAGCTTCTCCTACATGCCGGACTTCCCGGTTCCGGCTGCCGATCCCGAGGCAGCGCGGCGGCTGCTCGCCGAGGCCGGATATCCACAGGGCTTCACGCTCACGCTGGCCGGCTCCAGCGACCGCTACATGAACGATTCGCGCGTGGTGCAGGCGATCGGGCAGATGTGGACGCGCATCGGCATCCGAACGACCATCGAGGCGCAGCCCTATGCCGCCTTCATCGGCCGCGCGTCGCGGCGCGAGGCGCCGGCGAACCTGCTGAGCTGGGGCAACTCCACCGGCGAGGTCTCGGTGCTGCTGAACTCGGTGCTGCGCACGGTGAGCCGCGAGCGCGGGCATGGCTCGTCGAACCGCATCCAGTATTCCAACCCTGCACTGGACGGGCTGATCGGCCAGGCCGAGGTGGAGCTCGACGACGCGAAGCGCGAGGCGCTGCTCCAGCAGGCGACGCGCCTCGTGCTGGAGGACTATCCGATCGTGCCGCTCTACCTGCAGAACGCGATCTGGGCGATGCGCTCCAACGTCACCTACGAGGCGCGGTCGGACGAGCGGAACGACCCGGCGACGGTGCGGCCGGCGCGGTAGAGTCGGGGGCAAAGCGCCTCTCGCTACGCCTTCAGAAAACGCCGCACGAATCATCACGGGCGAGGAGGCCGCCTCCCCCGCCCTCACCGTCGTCCGCCGCTACTATGGCGCGCGCAGCGGCTTGTTCGAGATCACGGTCACCACACATCCCGAAGGTCGCTACACCTACAGCATGGAACTGAGTCGCGGGCCGGGCGTTTCCTGAGCCGGCAGCCACGGGAGGGATGCATGGCCAAGGGGAAGATTTTCATCGGTGTCGGCGGCTGGACCTACGAGCCCTGGCGCGGCGAGTTCTATCCGGACGGCCTGGCGCAGAAGCGCGAGCTTGAATACGCCGCCGTCAAGCTGACCTCCATCGAGATCAACGGCACCTATTACGGCAGCCAGAAGCCCGCGAGCTTCAAGAAGTGGCATGACGAGACGCCCGAAGGCTTCGTCTTCTCGCTGAAGGGCACGCGCTACACCACGAATCGCCGCGTGCTGGCCGAGGCGGGCGAGTCCATCGAGCGGTTCATCGGCAGCGGGCTGCTGGAGCTGAAGGACAAGCTCGGCCCCATCAACTGGCAGATGGCGCCCACGAAGCAGTTCGATCCGAAGGATTTCGAGGCCTTTCTCAAGCTGCTGCCGCACAAGTACGAGGGTCATGTCATGCGCCACGCCGTCGAGGTCCGGCACCCCAGCTTCCAGTCGCCCGACTTCGTCGCGATGATGCGCGAGCACGGCGTCGCCATCGTCACCGCCGGCGATTCCGAGTTTCCGCAAATCGCCGACGTCACCGCGAACTTCGCCTATGCGCGCATCATGGGCACCAAGGAGGACGAGAAGCTCGGCTACCCCTCCGCGACACTCACGAAATGGGTCGAGCGCGCCAGGGAATGGGCCGAGGGCAAGGCCCCCAAGGGGCTGGAGACCTTCGGCACGCACAAGCCGGACGGCGAGCCGCGCGACGTCTTCCTCTACGTCATCAGCGGCCACAAGGTCCGCAATCCGGCCGCCGCCATGGCGATGATCGAGCGCCTCGCCAAATAGTGGTTGACGCAGGGAGTAACCGCTACTTAATCTAAACCATATGGTTAACCATCAAGCCCCGCAGCTC
>JAQGHZ010000282.1 GCA_028291485.1 Rubritepida sp.
GGGCAGCTCGCCGTTCCACAGCAGGTAGGCGACCTCGTCGAAGCTCGCCTGCTCGCAGAGCTCCTGCACGGCATAGCCGCGATAGGTGAGGCTGTTGGTCTCCGGCATGACCTTGGAGACGCTGGACTCGTCGGCATAGACGCCGACCAGGCCTTTGCGGACGTCGGGGGCTGCTTCGCTCATTGTTGCGTTCCTCTCATGTGTTCCGATGGGCGCCGGACGTAGAGGATGTCCGGCTCGCCTTCCTCGTTCTGGGTTCCGTCGCCCTCGGCTTCCACCGCGAAGCCATGACGTCCGTAGAAGCCGCGCGCGGCCTGGTTGCGCGCGAAGCAGCGCAGGCGGAGCGGCGCATCACCGGCCGCCTCCATGGCGCAGCGCAACAACGCCGTGCCGTGGCCCCGCCCCTGTGCCTGGGGATCGATGTAGAGGTCATGGACGGACCAGCCGCCCTCCTCCTCGCCGAAGCTGATATAGCCGAGCGGCGGTTCGCCGCCCGCGCAGAGCACACCCTGGCGCGGGATCAGGTAGCCGCGCAGCCAGGCCTCGACTTCGGCCTCGCTGCGCACTTCGCCGAGCCAGGGCATCGCCGCCGCCCGCGCCGGCCGGTTGATGCGCGCGAGATCAGGCGCATCGTCGGGGGTCGCGGGCCGCACGGCGATCCTGGCCGCGGCGTCCATACTCAGAAGATGCCCATACTCAGAAAATTCCCGGCTTGCTCTCGTTGAGCGTGCCCTTCGGCAGTGCAACATGCAGCGCACCGAGTTCGCCGGCCTTGAGGCTGGTCAGGTTCTCCGCCGCGTCGAGGAAGCGGTTCGCTTCCCGCGCGGTGATGATCCCGTCCGTCAGCTCGCGGAACTTCTGGATGTACTGCGCGCGCACGAAGGGATGCGCGCCGCGCGGATGGGCATTGGCCACGCCCAGCTCGTCCACCAGCTTCGTGCCGTCCTTGAACAGGATCTCGACGCGGCCGCCGAAGGCCAGCGTCTCGGGGTCGCGCGAGTGGTAGCGCTCCGTCCACTCCGGCGCCTCGGTGGTCTCGATCTTGTGCCAGAGGCGGACCGTGTCGGCGCGGCCGGCGCGCCTGGGCGCGTAGCTGTCGACGTGGTGCCAGCTTCCGTCCTGCAGGGCGACGGCGAAGATGTACATGATCGAGTGGTCGAGCGTCTCGCGGCTCGCCTTCGGGTCCATCTTCTGCGGGTCGTTGGCGCCGGTGCCGATCACGTAGTGGGTGTGGTGGCTGGTGTGGATGACGATCTTCTCGATCTTCTCCATGTCCGTGATGCTCTCGCGCATCCGGAAGGCGAGGTCGATCAGCGCCTGGCTCTGGTACTCGGCCGAGTGCTCCTTGGTGTAGCTGTCCAGGATGGCGCGCTTGGCCTCACCCGGCGCCGGCAGCGGCACCGTATAATAGGTGGGGTCGAAGACCGTCTTGCGGCCCTGGCTGTCGGCCTGGGTGCGGCCGGAGAGGATCCAGGCGATCACGCTGTCCTCGCCCTCGTAGATCGGGCTCGGCGCGCCCTCGCCGCGCATGCAGCGGTCCACCGCCTCGACGGCGAGCTTGCCGGCATGGGCGGGCGCATAGGCCTTCCAGGAGCTGATCTCGCCCTTGCGGGACTGGCGCGTGGTGACCGAGGTGTGCAGCGCCTGCTGCACCGACTGGAAGATCACCTCCTGCTTGAGGCCGAGCAGCGTGCCGATGCCGGCGGCCTGGGCGGGGCAGAGATGGGCGATGTGGTCGATGCGGTGCTCGTGCAGGCAGATGGCGCGCACCAGGTCGATATGGATCTCATAGCCGGTGGCAAGGCCACGCAGCAGGTCGCGCCCGGAGCGCTCCATGGTCTGCGCGACGGCCAGGATCGGCGGGATGTTGTCGCCGGGATGCGAGTAGTCGGCGGCGAGGAAGGTGTCGTGCATGTCGAGCTCGCGCACCGCGGTGCCGTTCGCCCAGGCCGCCCATTCGGGGCTCGCGGTGAAGCTGGCCGGCATGCCGAAGACGGTCGCGCCGCCCTTCTTCGCATGGCCGAGCGCCATCCCGCGCGCGGAGACCACCGGACGGCGGTTGATGGCGGCGATGGCGACCGAGGCGTTGTCGATGATCCGGTTGATGATCATCTCGGCCACGTCCTTCTGGACGGGCGTCTTGTCGGTCGCGACACCGGCGATCTTCCAGGCGAGCTGGTCCTCGCGCTTCAGCAGCGCCTTGGACGGGTGGACCTTGACGGCGTGCATCTGCATTCGCGCGTTCCTCTTTCCTCATGCCGGCTTGGCGGCCCATCCGCGCGCGCCTAGCCTGATTTCTTCATGTGACCGCTCGCATCCTAGGCGAGCCCGCATGCAGCGCAACATGGGCCGGGGATTTCCGAGGAATGGCGTTCGATCTGGTGGTACGAGGCGATCTGGTGTTGGGCGACCGAGTGCTGGAGGGCGGCTGGGTCGGTGTCGCCGGCGGGGTGATCCAGGCGATCGGCCAGGGCGCCCCACCCGCCGCGGCTGACGTCGCGGATCACCGCGGCATGCTGGTCTTCCCGGGCCTCGTGGACGGTCACATGCACACGAGCAGTGCGCTGGGCTGGCCGGGCATCGAGGGCGCCTCGCGCACGGCGGCGGCGGGCGGCGTGACGACCTGCGTGGACATGCCCTACGACGTGCCGCGGCCGGTGACCGACGCGAAGATCCTCGCCGAGAAGATCCAGGTGGTGAACGCGACCAGCCATGTGGACATGGCGCTCTACGGCACCATCCGGAAGGATGGCGGCGTGGAGGAGATCGCGGGGCTCGCCGCGGCCGGCGTCTGCTCCTTCAAGCTTTCGACCTACGAGTACGACGCGGTGCGCTTTCCGCGCATCGACCACACCACCATGGAGGCGGCCTTCCGCGAGATCGCCAAGACCGGGCTCATGGTCGGCATCCACAACGAGGACCAGGAGATCGTCGAGGGCGCGATCGCCGCGGCGAAGGCCACCGGGCGCACCGATCCGATCATGCATGCGCGCACGCGGCCGCCGCTCTGCGAGACCATGGCCGACCTCGCCATCTTCGAGATGGCGCTGGAGACGGGGGCACATGTCCACATCGCGCACTCGTCGCTGGCGCGCGGCTTCGACCTCGCGGAGATGTTCCGCAGGCAGGGCGCGAAGACCTCGGGCGAGGCCTGCATCCAGTATCTGTGCATGACGGAGGAGGACCTCGTCGGGCTCCAGGGCTTCGGCAAGTGCAACCCGCCCTTCCGCACGGCCGACGAGGTGGAGCGCGTGTGGCAGAGCCTGGCCGAGGGCAAGATCGCCTATGTCTCGACCGACCACGCGCCCTGGCCGCGTGCAAAGAAGGAATACCACGGCGATATCTTCGCCTGTGGCGCCGGGCTACGGGGCTGCAGAGCTTCGCGCCGCTGATGCTGACCCTGCTGGAGCAGCGCGGGATGCCGGTGACGCTGATGGCCTCGCTCTGCGCCGAGCGGCCGGCGAGGTTCCACGGGCTCTTCCCGAAGAAGGGCGCCATCCGCCCCGGCTGCGACGCCGACCTGCTGGTCATGGAACGCGGCGACTTCCGCCACGATGCAGCGAAGATCCAGGACCGCGAGGAGAACCGCTGGTCGCCCTATGACGGCATGGCGATGAAGGGCCGCGTGGCCGCGACCTATCTGCGCGGCGGCTGCATCTGGAACGGGACGGAGGTGCTGGCGAAGCCGGGCACCGGCCACTTCGTGCCGCGGCAGCACGGGGAGACCTTCCTGGGCTGAGAAGGTCCCGAGCGGCCTTGTCAGGCCGCCGCCCTCGGGGCAGCTTCCGGCCTATGCCCCGCATCATGACGCTCGCCGGCGCGCAGACCGGCCCCATCCAGCGCGCCGACACCCGCGCTCACACGCTCGACCGCCTCATCGCCCTGCTGGAGCAGGCCGCGAAATCCGGCGTGCAGCTCGTCGTCTTCCCCGAGCTGGCCCTCACCACCTTCTTCCCGCGCTGGTTTATCGAGAACCGGCAGGAGCTGGACACCTGGTTCGAGCGCGAGATGCCGAACCCGCACTGCCAGGCGCTCTTCGATCGCGCGCGGGAGCTGAAGGTCGGCTTCTACCTGGGCTTCGCCGAGCTGACCCCCGAGGGGCAGCACTTCAACACCGCCATCACCGTTGGCCCGGACGGCCAGATCCTGGGCAAGTACCGCAAGATCCACCTCCCCGGCTCGGTCGAGCCCCGTGCCGGCTCACGCTTCCAGCAGCTCGAGAAGCGCTACTTCGAATATGGCGACCTGGGCTTCCCCGCCTTCCGCGGCGCGACGGAATGGCACCGTCCGGTCATGGGCATGCTCATCTGCAACGACCGCCGCTGGCCCGAGGGCTGGCGCGTCTACGGCCTCCAGGGCGTCGAGCTCATGGTGATGGGCTACAACTCCGCCGCCTACGATCCCAACGGCGGCGAGAGCGAGAGCGCCGAGCTGCGCACCTACCACTCCACCATGGCCGCGCAGTCCAACGCCTATATGAACGCGACCTGGGCCGTGAGCGTGGCCAAGGCGGGCAACGAGGACGGCTCGGGCCTCATCGGCGGCTCCTGCATCGTGAGCCCCAACGGGCTGGTGGTGGCGCAGGCGAAGGGGCTGGGGGACGAGGTGGTCGTCGCCGAGATCGACCTCGACGACTGTCTCCAGGGCAAGGAGAAGATGTTCAACTTCGCCCAGCACCGCCGCCCG
>JAQGHZ010000295.1 GCA_028291485.1 Rubritepida sp.
GACGGCTACAACCTGCTCATCCACCACATCGGCATGAGCACCATCCCGACCCTCTACCGCCGGCTGGCCTATGATCCCGTCAACGGCTTCGAGCCGGTCGGCCTTATCACCGAAGTGCCGATGACCATCATCGGCAAGCGGACGCTCCCGGCCGCCGACCTGCAGGAGCTGGTGACGCTGGTCCGCCGCGAGGGCCAGGGCATCAACCTCGCCAATGCCGGCGTGGGCGCGGCCAGCCACCTGTGCGGCCTGCTCTTCCAGTCGGCGCTGAACGTGCAGCTGACCACCGTGCCCTATCGCGGCACGGGCCCGGCGATGAACGATCTCGTCGGCGGCACGGTCGACCTGATGTGCGACCAGACGACCAACACCACCGAGCAGATCCGCGCCAACACCGTCCGCGCCTACGCGGTGACGACGCCGACGCGCCTGGCCTCCCTGCCCGACCTGCCCACCGCCAACGAGGCCGGCATGCCGGGCTTCGAGGTCAGCATCTGGCACGGGCTCTACGCCCCGCGCGGCACGCCCAGCGAGATCGTGACGCGGCTCTCGCGGGCGTTGCAGGTCGCGCTGCGCGAGCCCGGTCTCATCCGCCGCTTCGAGGACCTCGGCACCGAGCCGGTGGCCCAGGAGCGCGCGACGCCGGAGGCGCATCGCGCCTTCTGGCAGGCCGACATCGCCCGCTGGCGCCCGGTCATCCAGGCCGCCGGCCAGTTCGCCGACTGAATTTTTTCTGACTTTTCCTTGGGAGGGGCGGCCGGATTTGGGCCGCCCCTCTTCCGGGCTATGATGCGCGCCAGACCGGATCCGGATTCCCGATGCGTCCCCTCCTCGCCGTCCTCCTCACGGGCCTCGCCGCAGCCTCTCCCGCCATGGTCCTGCCAGCCCGAGCCCAACAGCGGCCGGCCACGCCGCCGCCAGCGGCCGCCTCCACCACGCCAGAGCGCACCTCGGCCACCTATGGCGACTGGGTGATGCGCTGCGAGGCCCGTGCCGCGCCCGCCACCGGCCGGGGCTGCGACCTGCTGCAGTCGCTGCAGAATCAGAGCGGCCAGCCCGTGGCGCAATTCGTCCTCGGCCGCCTCCAGCGCGACGACCCGACGCGCCTCGTCCTGCTGATTCCTCCCAGCATCACCGTCGCGGTGCCGATACGGCTCAATCTCGCCGACGGCTCGCAGCCCATCCAGATCACGCTCAAGACCTGCGGGCCGCGCGGCTGCATCGCCGACACCGAGCTGAGCACGGCCGTGCTGACCCGGCTGCGGACCCGCGAGGCGCAAGGGCGCCTGGAATACCGCGACGCGCTGAACGCCGAGATGGCGCTGCCCTTCTCCACGCGCGGCCTGGGCCAGGCGCTCGAGGCGCTTGGGCGCGAGGGCTTCTGAGGCCCCTATCCAGTCCCCGGAATGCACGTCGATTACTTTAACGTGCATGCTAAAGAATCATTCAATCCTGACGTGTACTTCCTGCGTCTATTCCGCAACTTTCCCCCTTAACTATCTGGGAAGGCAACACTTGCGGTTGGCGAATCGGAGCTTCACGAGCTAGGCGGATTCCTGAAGGAATCGGCGAAGCGCCGCGACGGCCTGTCCCCCCGAGGCGGTCCCGGCTCGCGCCAGAGGCTGTTCCGGAGTTCAGGATCGATGGTGTTCCGGCCACTTTGCCAGGCCATTCACAGGGGGGCCGGAATAGACCGCGCCCGCGCCACGGGCTGAGATGCCCCTTGTCCGCCCGCTCCAGCGCGCCGTCCTCGGCGCCGCTCTGGCCCTGCTGCTTGTCCAGGCGCTGGCGACGGGGCTGCTCATCGAGCGCGGGCGGCAGGAGGCCCTGGCGGAGGGCGAGCGCAACGTCGAACGCATCGGCCGCGCGGTGGAAACCACCATCAACCGCCATTTCACCCAGGTCGAATCGCTGCTCTTCGGCCTGCCCACCCTCCTCGGCCCGTTGCCGCCGGGCGGCCGCTTCGACCCGAACCGGGCGAGCGAGGTGCTGCAGGAGCTGAACAACCAGAACCTCGTCTTCCGAGACCTGCTGCTGCTCGACAGCCAGGGCCAGGCGGTGGCGTCAGCGCTCAGCGTCTATCGCCGGCGGCGCTTGCCGCTGCCGAACGGACCGGGCTTCGCCGAATACGGGCTGCACGAGGGGGGGCTGCGCATCGGCGGACCGATCCGCAACCCGGCCTCGCGCGAATGGGCGCTGCTCTTCGCGCAGCCGGCCGCCGTCGCCGGCCTCCCGGGCGGGACGGCCATGGCAGAGATCCCGCTCACCGCGCTCGGCCTGCTGCTGACCTCCGGCGACGACGCCCCTGGCCTGCGCGTCAGCCTGCTGCGCGCCGACCGCACCATTCTCGCCACCCAGCCGCATGAGGAAATCCTGGTCGGCACCAGGCCCGACGAGACCGCCGGACCGCCGAGCCTGGTCCACAGCCGCCCGACCCGCTACGGCAACCTCACCATCCGGGTGAGCCTGCCGCGCGAGGCCGCGCTGGCCGGCTGGCGCGGCGAGCTCTGGCCGGCCCTGCTCTTCTCCGGCGCCTTCGCGGTGATGATCGTGACGCTGGGCGGGCTGCTGCTCGTCCTGCTCCGCCAGCGCGACGATTCCGACGGCGAGCGTTGGCGCGTCACCCTGGCCAGCGCGCTCGACAGCATGACGGACGGCTTCGTCGTCTTCGGGCCGGACGACCGCCTCGTCATCTGCAACCAGCGCTTCCGCGAGATGTACGCGCTGACCGCCCCCTTCCTGAAGGAGGGCGCCCTGTATCGCGACATCATGCGCGAGGGCGCGCTGCGCGGGCAGTTCCCGCAGGTCGACGGCGACATCGAGGCCTTCATCGACGACATGGCGCGCTGGCGCCGCTCCAAGGGTCCGCCGATCGAGCGCCACCTGCCCGACGGCCGCTGGGTCCTGGTCACCGAGCGCATGACGCCGGATGGCGGCACCATCGGCATCCGCACCGACATCACGGCGCTCAAGCGGGCCAACGAGGAGCTGGCGCTGGCACGCGACGCCGCCCATGCCGAGGACGAGGCCAAGGGGCTCTTCCTCGCCCGCATGTCGCACGAGCTGCGCACGCCGCTGAACAGCATGCTCGGCTTCGCCCAGGCGCTGCTGCAGAACAGCGAGCTTGCGCCCAACCAGCGGGAGCAGCTCCGGCTGCTGCACGATGCCGGCGGCCATCTGCGCGAGCTGGTGAACCGGCTGCTGGACCTCTCCAAGATCGAGGCCGGGCAGCTCGACCTGGACTCGCGGCCCGTCACGCTGCGCCCGCTGTTGGAGGCCTGTGCCGGGCTGATGGCACCGGAGGTGGAGCGCAAGGGCCAGCGCCTGCTGCTGGAGATCGCGGCCGACACGCCCAACGTGGTCGAGGCCGACGCCATGCGGCTGCGGCAGATGCTGCTCAACCTGCTTTCCAACGCAGTGAAGTTCACGCCGAACGGCGGCCGCGTGGCGCTGCGCGTGCGCCCGCTCGGCCGCGACCGCGACGGGCTGCGGCTCGAGGTGCAGGACAGCGGCCCCGGCGTGCCGCCCGAGAAGCGGCACCTGCTGTTCCATGACTTCTCCCAGCTCTCCCCGCATGCGGAGGGGCTGGGCACCGGCCTCGGGCTGGCCATCACGGCGCGGCTCGCGGCGGCGATGGGCGGCGCCATCGGCTGCGACGGCGAGGGCGGCCACGGCGCCGTCTTCTGGCTGGAACTGCCGCTGCCCGAGCTCGGCGCGATGCCGGAGGCCCCCGTCGTCGCGCCGGTCGCCTCTTCCGAGGGGCTGCGCGTCCTCGTGGTGGACGATCTCGCGCCCAACCGGCTCGTGCTGCAGGCGCTGCTGGAGACGGCGGGCCATCGCATGGGCTTCGTCGCCAGCGGGGCCGAGGCCCTTTCCTCCGTCGAGCGCGAGACCTGGGACATCGTGCTGATGGACGTGCACATGCCGGGCATGACGGGGCTGGAGGCCACGCGGCGCATCCGGCGCCTGCCTCCGCCGCGCGGCGCGGTGCCCATCCTCGGCGTCACGGCCTCGACGCTGCCGGAGGAGATCTCGGCCTGCTACGAGGCGGGGATGGACGCGCACCTCGCCAAGCCGATCGACCGCGACGCGCTGCTGGCCGCCATGGCGAAGCTCGTGACCGGGCATTCCTGGCGGCGCGCGGCGCCGGCGGCGGCGTCGGGCGCGGAAGCCGTGCCGCTGCTGAACGAGGCGACGTTGCGGCGGCTGGTCACGGAGATGGGGCCGCTCGCCGGCCACGCCATGCGCGACATGCTGGAGGAGATCCGCCAGGGCTGCGCCATTCTCGCCGAGCCGGGCATCGCGCGCGACGTGTCGCGGATGCGGCAGGCGGCGCACATGGTGCTGGAGCCGGCGCGCAGCCTTGGCGCGGAACGGCTGAGTGCTGCCATCGATGGGCTGCAGCGGGCGATCCGCGCGACGCAGGATACAATGCCGCATCTGCGCGCACTGCCGGGCGTGGCGGCGGATTCGCTGACGGTGCTGGAGACGGTTTCGGTGGGGGCTTAGCGAGGGGCCCTGCCCCTCGGTTGTCTCCGCTTCGCGGCCAACCCCCGCCAGGGCTTTTGGCCCTGGACCCTTTGACTTCAGCGGCGAGCCACGGCCACCGCCCCATTCCGCCGCGGGTCGGCCGCACCGCTCAGCCGGCCCGTCCCGGGGTCGCGCCGGATGGCCTGCATGCCGCCGACGCGCATGGTGAAGGGGGTCGGAAAGGGCTGGGCGTCATGGCCCCTCTCGCGCAGGGCGTCGAACACCTCGGGCGCCACGCGGTTCTCGATCTCGACCAGGCGGCCGTCCCAGAGCCGGGCGCGCGGCGCGTCGATCGCCGCCTGAATCTCCAGCCCGAAATCCAGGTGGCTGACCATCGCCTGCGGCTGGGTCTGCAGGATCCCGTAGCTGCCGGGCGTGCCCAGCGCGAGGGTCGGCCGGCCGCCGATGGTCGAGATGCTGGGCGACATGCACATCGCGAGCGGCATGCCGGGCGCGGCCCTATTGGGGCTGCCGGGCTGCACGTCCGCCCAGTACAGGAAGTTGTTGAGCACGACCCCGGTTCCGGGAACGGCGACGCCGCTGCCGAAGACCGAGCCCAGGCTCTGGGTGATGCAGATGAGGTTGCCCTCGCGATCGGCGATGGAGAAGGAGGTGGTGTGCCCGGGATCAGCGCCGGGCGGCGGCTCGCTCGTCCATTGCTCGGTCGGGGCCGGGACGACGACGCCCGCCCGGAGGCGTTCGCGCAGCGGCTGGACGCCCTCCTCGGAGAGGATCGCGCGCAGCTTGTCCGCGCCGGGCCGGTTGTCGGCGATCCGCACGCCGGCGGCCATGCGCACCGCCCGGAGGACGAGATCGAGGTGGTCGGCCGATTGCGGCCCTAGGGCGCCGACATCGAAGCCTTCGAGAAGGCGCAGGGTCAGCAGGAACTGGAAGCCCTCGCAGGGCGGCGGCGGCACGTGGATATCAAGGCCCCGGTAGGTGACGGAGAGCGGCTCGCGCCATTCCGGCGCGACCGAGGCGAGGTCGTCCATCGTCAGCGTGCCGCCATGCTCCGCCAGGAAGGCGATGATGCGCTTGCCGAGCTCGCCCTTGTACAGCACGTCGGCGCCGCCCTCCGCGATCTGCCGCAGCGTGGCGCCGAGCATCGGCAGCCGGGCCTGATCGCCGGGCTGGAGCGTCGCGTAGAAGGGGAAGGCGGCCGCGAAGGCCTCGCCCGTGCCGGCGGCGGCCGCGTGGGCCGGGCCGAAGCCCGTGACCTCCACATGCCCGAAGGTGGAGAATTCGAAGCCCTGCTCGGCCAGCGCGATGGCCGGCGCCAGCACCTCGCGCAGCGGCAGGCGGCCGTAGGTTGCGTGCAGCTTGCACCAGCCCGCGAGGTTGCCCGGGGTCAGCACCGCGGATGGTCCGGAGAGCAGCTCGGCGCGGGTGGTGAAGCGCTGGGGCGGGAAGGAGCGCGGGATCGGCGGCACGAAGTCCAGCACGCGGACCCGCTCCTCCGCGGCGACCCATAGGGTCGCGAAGCCCGCGCCCGCCAGGCCGGACATGTAGGGCTCGACGACGTTCAGCGCCGATGCCACCGCCACGGCCGCGTCGAAGGCATTGCCGCCGGCCTCCAGGATCTCGCAGCCGGCGCGCGAAGCGCTGGGATGCGCGCTGGCGACCATGCCGAGATCGTCATGTCCAGTTTCGGTCATCGATGAATTTCCCCCCGGGATTCGGCTCGGATCGCATTCAGGACCGAATCATCGCTCCCGCCCAGTACCCCTTATAATGATCTCCCGCGGCGGGGCGCCGCCGAGCCAGTAGCAGAGCTCCGCGGGCTGGCCGATTTCCCAGAGCACGAAGTCGGCGGGCAGGCCCACGCGCAGCTCGCCCACCTTCCCCGCGAGGCCCGCGGCGTGCGCCGCGACGACGGTGTAGCCGCGGAGCGCCTCCACCGGCGTCATGCGGAAGAAGGAGCAGCCCAGCGCCAGCACCAGCAGCGGCGAGAGGGTCGGCGAGCTGCCGGGATTGCAGTTCGTCGCCAGCGCCATCGAGACGCCGTGCCTGCGGAAGAGATCGATCGGCGGCCGGCGCGGCTCGTGCAGGAACAGCGTGGAGCCCGGGAGCATCATCGCGACCGTGCCGGACTTCGCCATTGCGGCGATGGAGGCCTCGCTGGAATATTCGAGGTGGTCGGCCGAAACAGCGCCGAGCGCCGCAAGCTGTCCGGCGCCGCCCACATCGCCGTACTGGTCGGTGTGGCCCTTGATCGGCAGCCCGGCCTTCTGGGCGGCGCGGTAGAGGATCATCATCTCGTCGGGCTGGATGGAGAGGCCCTCGATGCCGCCGTCGCAGATATCGACGAGGCCCTCGGCCAGCGCGGCCGGCAGGACCACCTCGGCGAGATGGGTGAGATAGTCGCGCGAGCGGCCGGCGAATTCCGGCGGCACGACATGCGCGCCAAGGAACGAGGTGACGACGCGAATGCCGTTCTCGCGGCCCAGCTGGCGCGCGGCACGCAGCATGTCGAGCTCGCTGTCGAGGTCGAGCCCGTAGCCGGACTTGATCTCGATCGTGGTGACGCCCTCGGACATCAGGCGGTGCAGGCGCGGGGTGGCGATGGCGACGAGCTCGTCCACGCTGGCGGCGCGTGTGGCCTTCATGGTGGCGAGGATGCCGCCGCCCTCCGCGGCCAGCTCCTTGCGGGTGGCGCCGCCGAGCTGGCGCTCGAACTCGCCGATGCGATCGCCGGCGAAGACGAGATGCGTGTGGGCGTCGACGAAGCCGGGAAGGAGGAAGCGGCCGCCGGCATGGTGGCGGCGCTTCGCCTCGGTTGCGGGCAGCTCGGACATGGGGCCGAGCCAGGCGATGACGCCGTCCTTCACGGCGAGCGCGCCGGGTTCGATGACGCCCAGCCCCTCGCCCTGCATCGTGACGAGGCGCGCGTCGGTCCAGAGGTCGTCAAACATCCGGCAGCATCGCGTGGACGTCGATCTCCATGAGGATCTCGGGCGCCGCGAGTCCCTTCACCACGAAGAGCGAATGCGGGATGGGATGCCGGGACAGCGCCGGCATCAGACCTTCCATCACGGGCGCGATCTGCGCGCGGTCGGTGACGTAGATGGTGGCCGCCACGGCGTCGGCGAGGGAGGCCTTCGCCTCGGCCAGCAGCTTCTCGACATTGCCGATGGCCATGCGCGCCTGGGCGCCGACGTCGTGCAGGTTGGGGAAGTCGCGATCGAGCGTGAGTCCCGTTTGTCCACGGAGAAAAATGCGGCGGCCGGCGATCACCACCATGCAGAAATCGGCGACGAACTCCTGCTTGTGCAAGCCGTAGGGCGCGCTGGTGGAGCGATACTTCTTCAGTCGCTCGTGCGGCCCGCCCGGCACGGCATAGGCGTCGAGCTGGAAAACCGCCGCGGGGTCGTGCAGCGCCTTCACGATGAGGCCGGTGCTGACGGGATACACTCCCATCAGCCGCCTACCCATCACGCCGTAAACGGCCTGGCGGAAGGCGCGGTCGGTGATCTGCATGGTGATCTTGCAGAGGTCGGTGAGCTTGCAGCCCACCGAGGCGAGCTGGCCTTCCAGCGCGTCGAAGACGGCCTCGGCCTGCTTCTCCGCGGCTTCGATGGTGAAGCCGGGCGCGGCCGGGCCGGCGGTGAGGCCGCCGATATGCAGCGTGCCGTCGCGATGGATGATGGGGATCATGCGTCCTCGTCGGGGATGACGGCGTCGATGTCGATCTCGACCAGCATCTCCGGCAGCGCGAGGCCGTTGACGATGAGGCCGGTGCCCACGGGCGCGATGCTGCCGAGATGGCGGCCGACGACCTGGTAGACCGGCTCGCGATAGGCGCGGTCGGTGATGTAGGTCGTGATCTTGCAGATATGGTCCATCTTCGATCCGGCCTCTTCCAGCAGGATCTTCACATTCTTCATCGCCTGGTCGGCCTGGGCCGCGGCGTCGCCGAGGCCCACGAAGCCGCCATCGAGCGTGAAGCCCGTCTGTCCCCGCAGGAAGATGAGCTTTCCCGCCTTCACCACCATGGACATCTCGTTCCTGATGTCCTGACCCTTGTAGTAGAGGCCGGTGTTGAAGCGGCGTAGGCGTTCGTGCGCCATGTTGTTTCCTCCTTGAGCTAAGGTGCCGGTCGCAAAGACATCGCCATGGTGCGCTCGTCGTTGCGCGGTTCATAGACGAAGCCGCGCCGGGCCGCCCAGATGTTCACCTGATGGTGCAGCGGGATGATGGCCACGTCCCGCATGGCGATCCCCGTTGCCGCGCGATAGGCCGCCTCGCGTTCCGCGAGATCCAGGGTGCCAAGCGCGCGGTCCACCGCAATATCGAATGCAGGATTGCTGTAGTGCGAGCGGTTGGTCGAACCGCGTCCTCGTGAACCGTCGACCGTCGCGAGCAGGTTGGCGAGCGGGCTGTCCGGCTCGCCCGTGCCGGTGCCCCAGCCGGAGAGGCCGATGCTGAATTCGTCGCGCGCCGAGCGCGGGAAGAAGGCGGTGGAGGGCAGCGCCTCGACCCGCGTGCGCACGCCGATCCGCGCCCACATCTGCGCCACGGCCTGGAGGATCTGCGCGTCGTTCACGTAGCGGTCGTTGGGGCCATGCAGCGTGACGGAGAAGCCCTGCGGGAAGCCCGCCTCGGCCAGCAGGCGGCGCGCGCCCTCGGGGTCATAGGCCTCGGGCGGCAGGGCTGGATCGTGACCCACGCTGCCGGCCGGCAGGAGCTGGCCGGAGGGCGCGGCCTGCTCGTCCATCACCTGCGCCACGATGCCGGTCCGGTTGATCGCCATGGAGAGGGCCCGGCGCACCCGGACGTCTCGCAGCGGATTGGCCGGCAGCGGCCGCCCCTGGTTGTCGCTGACGAAGGGCGTCTGCTCGCGCCAGAGGTCGAGATAGAGGTAGACGTTGCGCAGGCTCGGCGTGCTGAAGACGGCGAGGCGCGGCTCGCGCGCCAGTCCGGCCACGTCGCGCGTCGGCACCTGGTCGATCAGGTCGACGTCGCCGGCCTTCAGCGCCGCGAGCCGCGCGCTGTCATTGCCGATGAAGCGGTAGGTGACACGGTTCCAGGTGACCGGCCCGCCGTACCAGTTCCCGTTGCGCTCGAAGACCGCGCGGTCGCCGGGCGTGTAGGAGACGAGGCGGTAGGGTCCGGTGCCCACCGCCGCGCGGCCGCTGTTGTAGTCGGCGGTGGACATGTTCTCGCCCTGACGGCGGCCGATCATGGGCAGGCCCTGCATCATCGCGGGGATGAGCGGCGCGGGCGTGCCGGTCTCCAGCCGCACCGTCAGCGGATCGACGACGACCACCTCACGCACCGGCCGCGTGAAGAAGGCGTAGGAGGATGGGCTGCCCACCACGTTCGGCACGCGGGAGAAGGTGAAGGCCACGTCATCCGCGGTGAATTGCGAGCCGTCATGGAAGCGGATGCCGGGACGGAGCTTGAACTCCCAGGCCGTGGGCGAGACCGCGCGCCATTCATAGGCCATCCCGGCCACCGGCCGCAGGTTCGCATCCGGCTCCAGCAGCCGGTCGAAGAGATGCTGCGTCAGCGCGCTGTTGGGCGTGAGGTTGTGGAAATGCGGATCGAGGGAGGTGAAGGCGCCGCCGACAGCGATAGTCACGTCCTGCGCCGTCACCGGCGATGCGATCAGCGAGAGGGTAAAGGCCGCGGCGAGACGTAACATGAAGCCCTCTGCCTTGCATCAGAAGCTAATTGTGGAAGACTGACGGCGCGCCAGCAATAGGGGAACGCCTGTGGACCTGCTCATCACCGATGCCGTCGTCGTCACTTGCGACGACGAGCGCAGCCTGCTGGAGCATGCCGCCGTCGCCATCCGCGGCGACCGCATCGCGGCCATAGGCGACAGCAAGGCGCTGGAGCAGCAGTTCCCGGAGCTGCCGCGCTTCTTCGGCAAGGGGCTGGCCGTCTTCCCGGGCTTCATCAACGCGCACACGCACACCGCGCTGACCGTGCTGCGCGGCAGCGTCGAGGATTGGGACGGCAATGCCGTCTATGGCTACATGTCGCCCGTCTCCTACGAGATGACGCCGGAGGAACGCTCCATCATGGTCAGTATGGGCTGCCTGGAGGCGATCCGCTCCGGCTGCACCACGCTGGTCGATCCCTTCCGGCACACGCCTCATTATATTGATGCCATGGCCGCCACGGGCCTGCGCCTCTGGCTCTCCGAGAACTGCGCGGACATCAACACGCTGCGCATCCGGCTCGGCGACTATAGCATCGACGAGGAATTCGGCCGGACCTTCCTCGATCGCACCGTGCAGTGCATCGAGGACTGGCAGGGCCGCGGCGAGGGCCGCGTGAACTTCCAGATCGCCGCCCATGCGCCCGACAACTGCTCGCCGCAGATGCTGCACAAGCTTCTGGAGCTGGCCGCCAAATACAAGCTCACCCGCACCGTCCACCTCGCGCAGAGCCTGGAGGAGGTGCAGGCCGTCGCCGCCATGCGCGACGGCCTCACGCCGGCCGGCTACCTCGATCGCGAGGGCTTTCTGGGCCCCGACCTGGTCGGCGCGCACTGGACCTACTGCACGCCCGATGATGTCGGGCTGCTGGCCTCGCGCGGCACGCAGATGGC
>JAQGHZ010000304.1 GCA_028291485.1 Rubritepida sp.
TCATGAGCTACGCGGCGAAATACGCCTCCGGCTACTACGCCCCCTTCCGCGACGCGGTGGGCAGCACCGGCGCGCTGATCGGCGACAAGAAGACCTACCAGATGGACCCCGCCAACAGCGACGAGGCCCTGCGCGAAGTCGCCCTCGACATCGCCGAGGGCGCCGACATGGTGATGGTGAAGCCCGGCCTGCCCTATCTCGACATCGTGCACCGCGTGAAGACGGAGTTCGGCCTGCCCACCTTCGTCTACCAGGTGAGCGGCGAGTACTCGATGATCATGGCGGCGGTCGAGCGCGGCTGGCTCGACCACGACCGCGCGATGATGGAGGCCCTGATCTCCTTCAAGCGCGCGGGCGCGAACGGCGTGCTGAGCTATTTCGCGGTCAAGGCCGCGCGGCTGCTGAAGTCCGGCTGAAGCCTACTTCCGCGGCGCACCGCCACTCCCGCCGCCGGCGCCGGTGCGGAAAGCATTCATCAGGGCCGTCACATCCGGCCCCACATCGGCCGAGGTGTTGCCGGCGCCGACGAAGATCGCGACGTTGTTCGGCGGCAGGCAGTAGATCGTGAAGATGCGCCCGCCCTCGCGCTCGCCCCAGGCGGCGGATCGCGTGGTGTTGAGCGGCCGCAGCCCGACCGAGGCGATGGCCTGCGCCGCCCGCTGCAGACAGGCGTCGATCGACGTTCCCGGCGGGATCGTTTCGTGGTTGACCACGGCGCCGGTCGCCAGGGCGGGCCCGGCGGCCAGGGTCGCCCCCGCCAGAAGGGCCGCGCCGGCCAGCTTCGGAATCACACGCATCTGCCGCCTCCGTCTCGATGCGCCGATCCTGGCAAATCGGGAGGCGGCAGGGAATATAATTCCTTGGGAACTATAGCGAAGTCAGCCGTATCCCGGAGCCGGCCCTTGGTCGCGAGTTGCGGCTCAACCTTCCAGAAAGCGGAGGATGAGGGCGATCTGCGCGGGATCCATCAGGGCCGGCGCATGGCCGCAGCCGGGGATGGTCTCGACCGTGACCTGCGCGGCCTCCCCCATGCGGGCCGCCGTCTCCGGCAGCAGCAGGTCGGAGCTCTCGCCGCGCAGGACGAGGACCGGACGCTTCACGCAGAGCTCCCACAGCGCCCAGAGATCCACATCGGCGAGCGGCCCCGCCATGGGCTCCACGATCGCGGGATCGTAATGCAGCGCGAACCTCCCGCCGGCGGTCACGCGCGCGCTGTGCCAGGCGAGATGCGCCCATTGCGCATCGGTCAGCGGGCCGAAGGGCGCATGGACCTTGCGGAGCTGCGCCTCCACGGCGGCGAGGCTGTCGAACTCCGGAAATATCTGAAGGTAGTCGCGGATGCGCGCCAGCGAGGCGGCGGGGATGAAGGGGCCGATGTCGTTCAGCACCATCCGCCGCATGGCGACGCCCGGCACGGCGCAGAGCCCCATGCCGATCAGCCCGCCCATGGAGGTGCCGACCCAGTCGTATTCGCCGAGCTCCGCCAGCAGCGGCGTCAGCGTGGCGATATAGGTGGGAACCGCATAGAGCGCGCCCGAGGGCAGCCAGCCGGAGCTGCCGCGCCCCGGCACGTCGGGGCAGATCACCCTTCGGCCCAGGGCGGCCAGCGCCTGGGCCAGCGCATCGAAGTCGCGGCCGTTGCGCGTCAGGCCATGGACGCAGACCACGGGCCTGCCGGTGGCCTCGCCGCCGGAAACCGGCCCCCATTCCGTCCAGCGCAGGGACAGCGCCCCGAAATCGAACGTGCCGCGCAACGAACCAATGCGGGGGGCGCCGATACGGGGCTCCATCTCAGACGATGCCCTTGCCCCTGAGCTCGGTGATTTCGGAGGGGCTCAGGCTCAGCAGCCCGCCCAGCACTTCGTCGTTGTGCTGGCCAAGGGTCGGCGGCGCGCTGCGGTAGGTCGGCGGCGTGGCGGAGAGCCGGACCGGATTGGCCGTGACCTTCACCATCTCCCCGGAGGCGTGCTCCATCTCGACGACGCAGCCGCGGGCCTGCACATGGGGGTCGGCGAAGACGTCCTTCAGCGTGTTGATCGGCCCGCAGGCGATCTTCAGCGCCTCGAGCGCCTCGACCCATTCCGCCGTGGTCTTGCTCTTCATCACCGGCGTCAGCGTGTCGGTCACCAGCTGGCGGTTCGCCACGCGCTTGGGGTTGGTGGCGAAGCGCTCGTCGGCCAGCAGATGCTCCTGGCCGAAATTCTTACAGAAGCGCTCGAAGGTCGGGTCGTTCCCGACGGCCAGGATCAGGTAGCCGTCCTTGCTCGGGAATTCCTGGTACGGCGCGATGTTCGGGTGCTGGTTGCCCAGGCGCACCGGGTTCTCGCCGGTCGAGAGGTAGTTGGAGCCCTGGTTGGCCAGCCAGGCCACATGGGTGTCCAGCATGCCGATGTCGATGCGCTGGCCCAGTCCGGTGGCATGGCGGTGGTTCAGGGCGGCGAGGATGCCGATGCAGCCGTAAAGCCCGGCGAAGAGGTCGGCCACCGGAACGCCGGACTTCTGAGGGGAGCCGCCCGGCTCGCCCGTCAGCGACATGATGCCGCCCATGGCCTGGATCAGGGCGTCGTAGCCGGGGCGCGGCGCGTAGGGCCCGGTCTGGCCAAAGCCGGTGATCGAGCAGTAGATCAGCTTCGGATGCTTTGCCGAAAGCTGCTCCCAGCTCAGGCCATATTTGGCCAGCGCGCCGACCTTGAAGTTCTCCACCAGCATGTCGCAGCTCTCGAGGAGCTTGTGGACGATCGCCTGGCCTTCCGGCTTGGAGATATCGAGGGTGACGGATTTCTTGTTGCGGTTGACGCCGACGAAATAGGCGCTCTCGCCGCTCTTCGGCCAGACGGGAGGCGCGAAGCCGCGGGTGTCGTCGCCCGAGTCCGGCTTCTCGATCTTGATGACCTCGGCGCCCAGGTCGCCCAGCATCTGCGTGCAGGTCGGGCCCGCGAGGACACGGGTCAGGTCGAGGACGCGCAGGCCGCTGAGCGGACCGGAAGGCTGGGCGGACATTGAGGACATTCCCTGAAGGCCAAACGACCCTCAGGGATTAGACTCGCCTCGCCGGGGGTGCAATCCGCCGGCCGCTTACACCCGGTCTCTTACATCCGATCGAAACGCACCTTCGCGTGCTCGCCCGTGTCCGGCGTCTTCCCGGCGACCAGCGCCTTCACGTAGCCATAGGCGAAGCGGACCTTCGAGCCTGGGCTGTCCCAGTATTCGGCGCCGAGGATCTCGACCTCGATGAGGGCCAGGTTCTCGCTCTTGTGGCCCTTGGGGAACCACAGCCGGGCCCCTTCGCTCCACAGCTCCTTCTGCCTGGCCTCGTCCTGCAGGACGCGGGCGCGCCCGGTCACCGAAACGAATTCCTGCCCGGCCGGATTGGCGCAGGCCAGCAGCACGTCGTGGTCGCGGCCGATCTCCAGGGTTTTGGGGCTTTCCACATCGGTGAAGAACCAGACCTTGTCCTCCTCCATGCCCATCACGGCCATCGGCCGCGAGTGAAGGGCGCCGTCATCGTCCGCGGTGACCAGCATCACGAGGCCGATCTTCTTGACCAGCTCGCGGACCTTGATCCGGGCCTCGTCGTCGGAAATCGTATGTGCCATCATGGAGGGTTCCTTTCTGGTTGCCGTATCAACCGACGGGGACCCCGAGGGTTGCCCGCGAGGCCCCATCCGGCGCATGGTCCGCCCGACCCAGGACAAAGGAGCGCCACCATGCTCGAGACGCCGCACCCCACCCCTTCCGCTCCGGAACTCGACTGCTTCGCCCTCGCCAAGCAGATGTCCGGCCTGCATTTCATCGGCGGCCGCTACGTGCCTGCGCTGAGTGGCAAGAACTTCGCCGTGGTGAACCCCGCGACCGGCATCCAGGTGGCCAGCGCCGCCGAGGGCGATGCCGCCGACGTGGACGCCGCCGTCCGCGATGCCGCCCGCGCCCAGAAGGAATGGGCGAAGATGCCGGCCCGCAAGCGCGGCGCCCTCGTGCATCAATGCGCCGCCGTCATCCGCGAGCACCAGGAAGAGCTGGCGCGCCTCATCGCGCTCGAGACCGGTAAGGCGCTCCGCACCGAAAGCCGCGTCGAGGCGGGCACCGTCGCCGACATCCTGGAATTCTTCGGCGGCCTCGGCTCCGAGCTGAAGGGCGAGAGCGTGCCCTTCGCCCCGAACGTGCTGTCGGTGACGATCCGCGAGCCGCTCGGCGTGGTGGGGGCCATCATTCCTTGGAACGTGCCGATGCTGCTGATGGCGCTGAAGGTCGCCCCCGCGCTGGTGGCGGGCAACACCGTCGTCGTGAAGTCGGCCGAGGAAGCGCCGCTCGCCGTGCTGCGCATCTGCGAGCTGATGAACCGCGTGCTGCCGGCCGGCTGCTTCAACATGGTCAGCGGCATGGGGCCCGAATGCGGCGCCCCGCTGGTCGAGCATCCGCTGGTCCGCAAGGTGACCTTCACCGGCTCGGTCGAGACCGGCAAGATCGTCGCCAAGGCCGCCTCCCAGAAGCTGATCCCGGTGACGCTGGAGCTGGGCGGCAAGTCGCCCATGATCGTCTTCGCCGATTGCGACTTCGCCAAGACC
>JAQGHZ010000360.1 GCA_028291485.1 Rubritepida sp.
GCGGCGAAGTAGACGAATTTCAACGCGTGGCTGACCACCTGGCAGAAGGCCTTGGTGGCGACGATCTGCCGCCGGTCCTGCTCGGCCCGGCCCAGGAAGAAGGTGTCGGAAAGCGGCCCGGTCACGCCGGTCACGAGCATCAGCATCATGCAGGCCGCGCCGTAGCCGAGGCCGTGCGAGATCCGGTTCGGGTCGGGTCGCAGCGAGGCGGGCAGCGCCCGCGCGAGGAAGGGCGTCGCGCCGAGGGCGAGCAGCGCCCAGGGCTTGTCGGGCACGAACTGCACCGTGGCCCAGGCGGCCGTCGCCAGCACGGAGCCGGACAGGTAGGCCCCGATGACGCGCCAGCGCACGTAGCGGATCCAGAGGATCGCGCGCCAGCCGTTGGAGCCGATCTGCGTGATGGCGTGCAGCGCCATGGCCTCGGGCAGCGGCATGAGCGCCAGCAGCACGCCGACGAGGATCAGCCCGCCCGCCATGCCGAAGATGCCGGACAGCAGCGCGGTGCAGATCATGACGGCGCCGAGCAGCACGGTGAGGGAGAGCGACATGGCGCGGAATCTGCGCGCTGGCGCAACGACGCGATAGGGAAGATATTTTCGGCTGAGCCTCAGCTTTCCTGAGGGTGAGGGAAGAATGTCCAGAAGCCTGCCCTTCCTGAACGGGCTGCGCGCCTTCGAGGCCGCGGCACGCCACGGCAGCTTCGCGGCCGGCGGCGCGGAGCTCCATGTCAGCCCGGCCGCGGTGAGCCGGCTGGTGCGGCTGCTGGAGCAGCGCATGGGCATCGCGCTGTTCGAGCGCGGCGCGAATCGCCTCGCGCTGACGGCGGCCGGCGCGGCCTATCGGCCGGGACTCGGCGCGCTCTTCGACGAGCTGGAGCGGCTGACCGTCGCGACCGTGGCGCAGGCGGGCCAGCGGACGCTGATTCTGGGCGTCGGGCCCAGCTTCGCCTCGCAATGGCTGATCCCGCGCCTGGCGCACTGGCATGCGCGGGCGCCTGGAATCCAGGTGCGCGTGACGACGGGCGGCGCCGCGGCCGCCTTCGACGAGGGCTGGAGCTGCGGCATCCGCCTCGGCGGCGGCGACTGGCCCGGCTTCGTGGCGATCCCGCTCTTCGCGGCGGACCTGCTGCCGGTCTGCGCGCCGGCCCTCGCGGCCGGGCTGGCGCAGCCCGAGCAACTGGCGGGCGTGCCGCTGCTGCGGGTCGCGCATGCGGCGGAGGACTGGCCGCTCTGGCTGGCGGCGCAGGGGCTGGCGGGAAAGGTGGCGGCGCGCGGGCCGGTCTTCGACTTCTACGGCCAGGCGCAGCAGGCGGCGGCGGACGGGCTCGGCGTGGCGATGGGCATCCGGCCCTATATCGATGACGCGCTGCGGCAGGGGAGGCTGGTGGCGCCCTTCGCGGCGCCGGTGCCGAAGGGGGAGGGGTGGTTCCTGATCCATCGGCCGGGGCGCGAGGAGGATCCGGCGTTTGCGGCGTTTCGAGGGTGGATCGTGGAGGCGGCGAAGGGTTGAAGGGGCTTTGCCCCTTCAAACTCCCCCAGCAGGGTGGACATGTATGTCCACCAGTTTCCTGCACCTTCGATCAATTGGCCCTGGCGGGGGTCGAGGGGGCGGAGCCATTCGCCTTCAATCGCGCAGCTTGGACCCGCTTGCTACGTCGGCCTTAACAGCCGTTCAGCGGCACATCAGCACGGGGACGTCGCTGTTCTCCAGCACGTGCCGCGTCACGCCGCCCAGGATGAGCTGCCGCAGCCGCGAATGGCTGTAGGCGCCCATGCACAGCAGGTCCGCCCCGAAGTCGCGCACGCCGCCCAGCAGCCCGGCGCCGACATCCTTGGTCATCGGCTTGAACTGCATCGCCTCGGCGCTGATCTCGTGCCAGTGGAGATAGGCCAGGATGCCCTCCACCTTGGGCCCGCGGCGCTGGTACTCGTCGGCGTAGAGGATGCGGCGCGCATCGGCGCGGTGCAGCCAGGGCAGGGCGGCGGCGATGGCGGCCGCGGATTCCGCCGAGCCGTTCCAGGCGCAGCAGACGCGCGTGCCGATGGTCGTCGGCGCCACGCGCGGGGCGATCAGCACCGGCCGGCCGCTGTCGAAGAGCACGGCGTGCAGCGCGTCGGAGCTGGAGACGTCCTCGTCGGCCTCGGGATGCGGCACCACGGCCATGTCGTAGAGCCGCGATTGCTGGGCGACGATGTCCTCCTCGCGGCCCGCGATGGATTCGAAGGAGAGCGTCGGGCCCTCGGACTTCAGGGCCGTCTCGGCGGAATCGGCGATGGTGATGCCGCCGGCGGTGGCGGCGAAGCGCTCGAACAGCGCGCGGACGCGCCCGGCGCGGTCGCCGCTCTCGCGTTCGGTGGCGGCCATCATCTCCTCGATCATGGCGCCGGACAGGCCCTCGCCGGCGAGCGGCGCGACGTCGCGCGCATCGACGCGGACGTGCAGGCAATGGACATGCGCGCCCCAGATCCGCGCGACGAGCAGCGCGGTGGCGAGCGCGGCTTCTCCGGCGGCGGTTCCCGTCATGGGCAGAAGCAGGCGGCGATAGGCCATGTTGGTGTCCCCCGAAAACCGGTTATTCCGACGAGGTTATGGCGGGGCGGAAGGCAATGAGTCCAGCATCTTGCGCGCAACCGTCCCGGGGTCGGATGTGGTATCGACGCGCCTCCAGTCCAAGGCGCCGGGCTCGCGCGCGGCCAGCATGTCGACAACCGCGATATCGGCGTCGGAGGCGTCGCCGGCGCGAGACGCCACGCGGGCGCGCAGAGTGTCGAGCGGCGCTTCCAGCCAGAAGCCGAAGAAATCCGGCGAAGCGGCGGCGATGGCTTCTCGCTCATGAGGGACGAGATACGCGCCGTCGGCGACGACGGAGCAGCCGGCACTGAGCGCCACATCAGCGAGTTCACGCAGCTCGGCGAAGACTCGCGGCCCGGTGCCGGGGCCATAGGCGGATTTGGGCAGCCGGGCCTCGGGCGGTACTCCATGAAGGCGCTTGCGGATCTCGTCGCTGCGCAGCTGGATGGCGCCGGGGGAGGGGCCGAGCTCAGGGGCGACCAGCCGCCCGATCGTGGATTTCCCGGTGCCCGGCAGGCCGCCGATCGCGATCAGCACGGGGCGGGGCGCCGGCTCCAGCCATTCCAGCGCCGCCGCCAGCAGCCGGGCCGGATCGCCCCCGCTCCGCGCCGTCACATGCGCGCGGATGAAGGCGCGCAGCGAGAGCCAGAGCGGCAGGCCGCGCAGCAGCGCCACGTCGCCGGTGCAAGCGAGGTAGCGGTTCAGCACGCGGTTGGCCGGCCCGCGGCCGTGCCGGAGGGCAAGGTCCATCACCAGGAAGGCCAGGTCGTAGCCGGTGTCGATGGTGGCCAGCGCCTCGTCGAATTCCAGCGCGTCGAAGGGCGTCGGGCGGCCGTCGATCAGGCAGAGGTTTCCCAGGTGCAGGTCGCCGTGGCAGCGCCGGAGAAAGCCCTGCGACGCGCGCTCGGCGAGCCACGGCTTCAGCCGCTCGTGCAGGGCCAGCGCGGCCTCGGCCCAGCGCAGCACCTCCGCGCGCGGCAGGCCGGCGGAGAGCCCGGCCTCGCGGTTGCCGGTGAGCGCGCGGGTCATGTCGCCATCGCCTTCGCGCCGCGGCGCGCTCGCATGCAGCGCGACCACGGCGTCGGCCATGGGGTCGAGCAGTTCCGGCTCGCAGGGCCGTTCGGACAGGAAGGCATCGGCGGGGAGGCGCTTCATGCGCAGCACCCAGTCCACCACCTCGCCCTCGCCGCCGAGGCGCAGCCCTTCGGCGCCGCGCGTCAGCTTCTCCCAGCCGAGGTAAAGGCCAGGCGCATGCGGGGCATTGAGCTCATGCTCGAACTTCACCAACCGCTCGCGCTCCTCGAGCCGGGTGAAGTCCAGGAAGCCGAGATTGACGGCCTTCTTGAGCTTCAGCGCCTCGTCGGGCCCGAGGAAGACGGCCGAGATATGCGTCTCCGTGACGCCGCCGCCGGTCAGTTTTTGCAGGAAGGCCGCGGCCTCCTGTTGCCCGGCGGGGACCGCCATCAGGAAAAGCCTCCGGGGATCACCATCAGGGGTAGAGCGCTTCCTCGCGCCAGGTGCTGCCTTCGGCATGGAAGACGCGGCGCTCGTGCAGCCGGAAGGGCATGTCGCGCCAGAACTCGATGCGGTCCGGCAGGAGGCGGAAGCCCGACCAGAACTCCGGCCGCGGGATCGCGCCCACGCCGAACTTCAGCGTGTATTCCGCCACCGCCGTCTCCAGCGCCCAGCGGCCCTCAAGCTGGCGCGACTGCCGCGAGGCCCAGGCGCCGATCCGCGAGCCGCGCGCGCGGGTGGCATAGTAGGCGTCGGCCTCGGCATCGGTCACCGATTCCACGCGGCCCTCGATGCGGATGCTCCGCCGCAGCGACTTCCAGTGGAAGCACAGCGCCGCGAAGGGATTGGCCGCGAGCTGCTCGCCCTTCCGCGATTCGAGGTTGGTGTAGAAGACGAAGCCCCGCTCGTCCTGTCCCTTCAGCAGCACCATCCGCGCGGAGGGGCGGCCCTCCGGCGTCGATGTCGCCAGGCACATGCCGTTGGGGTCGTTCGGTTCGGACTTCTCCGCTTCCGCGAACCATTCGGCGAAAAGGGCGTAGGGATCTTGGGTGTCGGCCATGGCGATTCCTTAGACCGGTTCGCCGGAGGCGTGAAACCGATCCCGACACGAAATAGGATGGCAAGGCCCGATTCCGTGGGCCCCAGGCTAGCCAGAGGGGCCTTGCCCGGTTGTGGGGCATGTGTCACCACAACTCTCGCCCCCGCCCTCGCCCCTGCCACCTGCTGCGGCTTCGCCCCGCACCAAGACACGGAACACCATGAAGGAAGACGCCGCCGCCGCCACCCTGCCCACCGGTACGCTGATGCAGGGCCGTCGCGGCCTCATCATGGGCGTGGCGAACGACCGCTCGATCGCCTGGGCCATCGCCCGGGCCTGCGCGGCGCAGGGGGCCGAGCTCGCCTTCACCTACCAGGGCGAAGCGCTGGAGAAGCGCGTCCGCCCGCTCGCCGAGAGCATCGGCAGCGACATCGTCATCCCCTGCGACGTCGGCAGCGACGAGGACATGGACGCCGCCTTCGGCGCCATCGAGGAGCGCTGGGGCAAGCTCGACTTCTTCGTCCACGCCATCGGCTTCGCGGACAAGCAGTACCTCCGGGGCCGCTTCCTCGACACGCCGCGCGAGGCCTTCCTCCAGGCGCTGGACATCTCCTGCTACTCCTTCGCCGCCACCGGACGCCGCGCCGCGGCCCTGATGAGCGAGGGCGGCTCGCTGCTGACGCTGAGCTATCTCGGCGCCGAGAAATGGGTGCCGCACTACAATGTGATGGGCGTCGCCAAGGCCGCGCTGGAGGCCTCGGTGCGCTATATGGCGGCCGACCTCGGGCCGGACGGCATCCGGGTGAACGCCATCAGCGCGGGGCCCATCAAGACGCTCGCGGCCAGCGGCATCGGCGACTTCCGCTACATCCTGAAGTGGAACCAGTACAACTCGCCCATGCAGCGCAACGTCGGTCTGGATGAGGTGGGCGGAGCAGGACTGTACCTGCTGTCGCCGCTCAGCACGGGCGTGTCGGGCGAAGTCCACCATGTGGATTGCGGCTACCACATAGTCGGCATGAAGAACCCGGA
>JAQGHZ010000378.1 GCA_028291485.1 Rubritepida sp.
AAATCTGTGGTTAAAGCTTGAGGGTCAAATCGGCCTACCCTCAAGGTTTGGAGACTCTCCGCACTTCGGAGAGAGAAATCGACCCTCGTTCCGCGATCGATCATCAAGGTTGTCGCGCGGACCTCGGACAAACCTGGGCCTTAGCGCGGCGCCGACCCATGAGAGAATGTTTGTTCGGGGAATGACTGGAGCAGCGATAGGAACCGAGACGACAACGTTCTCTGGGCCGCGGGGAGATCGTCGCGGACACCTATTTGGACCAAACAACGCACTTTCAGGCTCACTGCGGCGGCGGTGGGATCGAGCGGCATGGGGTTATCCCGGCCAGAGGAGGCGGCGTGCCCGCGGGCAGCGCTATGGGATGCCGCTAGGCATAGACGAAGGTGGGGTCGCGGAGGTCAATGCCGGGGAATGCCTTCAGGTCGGCCCAGTGGTCGTGCGTGTGCTGCCACTCCGGCTTGTTGCCCCGCTTTGGGAGCAAATGCAGGCCGCGCGTCACGTAGCCCGGGTTGAAGTTGTCCGGGTCGACCCAGGGCAGCAGGGGCATGCCCTCGTCCTCAGGCCGTAGAGCAACCGTGACCTTCCGCGCCCCAGTCTCGCGCATGTGGTCGAGCAGGCGACAGACGAAGTCAGAGACGATGTCCACGCGAAGCGTCCAGCTTGCCCGGAAGTAGCCGAAGATCCAGACCAGGTTCGGCACGCCGGTGAACATCATGCCTCGGTAGGTGACGCTCTCCGAGAACCGGAGCGGCTCCCCGTCCACGGCGAAGGCGATATCACCGAGCACGTTGAGGTGAAAGCCAGTGGCCGCGACGATGATGTCGGCCTCGAGGTGCCCGCCCGACTTCAGCCTGATCCCTGTTTCCGTGAAGGTCTCGATCTCGTCGGTGACGACGGAGGCTTTCCCGTCGCGGATGACGCGGAAGAGGTCACCGTCCGGAATGAAGGCGATCCGCTGACGCCAGGGCCGGTACCGCGGCGTGAAATGCGTCTCCAAGTCGTAGTCCGGCCCCAGATAGGAGCGAGCCTGGCTGAGCAGCTCCTGCTTCACCGCTTCCGGCTCGCTAAAGGCGCGGCGAGCAAACTTCGCCTGCTCGGACTGGATCTTGCGGCGGACGATCTCGTGGATCCAGCTCTCCTGGATGCCCAGCTCGCGCAGCTCGTCTGCGATCTCGATGGCATTGCGGCCGGTCCGGAAGTAGGTCGGCGAGCGCTGCAGCATGGCGACGTGGGCGCACTCGCCGGCGATGGCCGGTATCAGCGTCGCCGCCGTGGCGCCCGAGCCGATGACCACGACCTTCCTGTCCCGATAATCCAGGTCCGCTGGCCAAGCCTCCGTGTGGACGACCTGCCCCTGGAAGCGGTCCATCCCCGGCCAGTCCGGCGTGTATCCCTCTCCGTGGCGGTAGTAGCCCTGGCACATCCAGAGGAACCCGGTGGTGAACCAGACCTCCTCGCCGGTGTCCGTGCGTATGGCCCGTAGGGTCCAGAGGTTCCGCTCGCTTGACCAGGTGGCGGCGTTGATCTTGTGGCGGTAACGGATGTGCTGGCTGAGGTCATTCTCCTCGACGACCTCGGCCATGTAGTTCAGGATCTCGCCCGCGGTGGCAATCGGGGCACCTGTCCAGGGCTTGAAGCTGTAGCCGTAGGTGTAGAGATCGCTGTCGGACCGGAGGCCGGGATAGCGATGGGTAATCCAGGTCCCGCCGAAGCTGTCCTGCGCCTCCAGCACGACGAAGCGCATGCCCCCGCCTCGCTTTGCGAGGTGGTAGGCACCGCCGATGCCGGACATGCCTGCCCCGACGATGATGACGTCGAAATGCTCCGCCGCTTGAGGGACTGCTTCGGCGAGAGTGGCCGGGTCGGACATGCGCTCCAAACTCCCCCAGTCTAATGGCGGCATCCCATCACCGTACCAAGGCTAGCCGCCAGGCCAGCCGACGTCACGCAAAGTGTCGGAGGTTCTGTCAGCGCTCGCGCCAAACCTGACGACGTAATGCAAAGGCCGAGTTCCGCCTATGCCGCTCCCAGAATGGCGAGCGCGGCTGCGGCACGACGGAGGTGAAGCAGACGACGACGGGGGCGGGTACATGCTGGTTATGGCGGGTACGGAGGCGGAGGAAGTCACGGACTTCATCATAGCTGCGACAGAAGCGCTCCGCCGCAGCGAAGCTCTTGGACCTCGGGGCGTGAAGCAGCGTCTCGTGGTGATGCTCGGCTTCAAGCGATTTAGAAGTGCGGGCATCACGGTTGCTGGGTAAGCGCGGCGACGAGGCCCACCTTCCGTCGTCGGGTCTGAATGTGCTGGATCGGTGTGGAGCATGGAGCTTCGGGCCGACGTTATGGTCGACGTTAATGACGACGCGAAGGCTGGCGGGTATCGCCGGGTTGAGGTTCTGACGGGGCCTGGCCGCCGGCGGAAATGGTCGGACGACGACAAGGCGCGCGTCGTCGCGGAAACGCTGGAGCCTGGCGCTGTGGTGGCGGAGGTCGCGCGGCGCTGGCAGGTCTGTCCACAACAGATCTTTACGTGGCGACGGCAGATGCGGAGTGGTCCGGCGGCGGCGTTGCAGTTCGTGCCGATCGTGCCAGAGGCGCCATCGGCAGTCGCGGAGCCTGTGCCCTCGAGTTCCTCGGCGCCGGCACGCCCCGCGCCACCGGTCGAAGTGGAACTGGCCGGCGCCCGACTTCGCGTTGCACCGGGCACCGACGGGGATCTGCTGACGGCGGTGCTGCGGGCGGTCAGGGCGTCGGCGACGTGATCGTGCCGCCGTCCGGAGCGCGGATCCTGCTGGCGACGCGGCCCGTCGATTTCCGCAAGGGCGCGCATGGCCTGGCGGCGCTCGCGGCCGAGGTTCTGGGCGCCGACCCGTTCTCCGGCGCGGTGCTGGTGTTCCGTTCGCGCCGCGCGGACCGGGTGAAGATCCTGGTCTGGGATGGCAGCGGCCTGGTCCTGATCTGGAAGCAGCTGGAGGGCGGTGCGTTCCGCTGGCCACCGGTGGTGGATGGCGTGTTGCGGCTGACGCCGGTGGAGTTCGCGGCGCTGTTCGACGGCATCGACTGGCGCCGCGTGCAGACGCTGCGGGAGATTCCCAAGCCGAGTGTTCCTGCATAGACTCGGCACCACGATGCGCGCCGCCGATGCCGACACGCCGAGACTGCCGGAGGATACCGCGGCGCTGCGCGCGCTGCTGCTTGCGACGCTGGCGCAGGTCGACACGCTCAGCGCCGAACGCGATGCGCTGGCCTCGCAGAACGAGCGGCTGCAGCACCTGCTGCTGAAGCTGAAACGCATGCAGTTCGGCCGGAAGTCGGAGCAACTCCCAGAAGACCAACTGCTGTTCGCGTTCGAGGAGATCGAGGCGACGCTGGCCGGCAATG
>JAQGHZ010000379.1 GCA_028291485.1 Rubritepida sp.
GCGGCGAAGGCATCGCGGCCCGCAGCGCGGCACGGGCCCCTCGCGAGTCCACGACGCTGCGTGGCACGGCCTCCGCCCCGGTGAGCTCCAAGCGCATGAGCTTCAAGGACCAGCACGCGCTCACCACCCTGCCCGTGACGATGGAGAAGCTGCACAAGGAGATCGGCGTGCTGCAGAACTGGCTGGCCGATCCGGGGCTGTATGCGCGCGACCCGAAGGGCTTCCAGCAGCGCACGGCGGCACTGGCCGAGCGCCAGGCGGCGCTGGAGGCGGCGGAGGGGGAGTGGCTTCGGCTGGAGATGCTCCGCGAGGAGATCGACGGTTAGCAGGCCACTAGCGGACCAATCCCGCACCCGCCTTCGTCCAAATTGGTCCGGTCCCCTGCGCGGTTTGCACCCCTGCGGACCGCACCATGCAACGCCTCATCCCTTTCAAAGGATGGCAAAAGGGCGATAGCCTGCCCCTCATGGCCAAGCCCCGCGTCGCCCTTTTCGTCACCTGTCTGGTGGACCTCTACCGGCCCACGGTCGGCTTCGCGGCCATCCGGCTCCTCGAGGAGGCCGGCTGCGAGGTCATCGTCCCCGAGGCCCAGACCTGCTGTGGCCAGCCCGCCTTCAACAGCGGCGACCGGCGCTCGGCCCAGGAGATCGCCCGCCAAGTGATCGACAATTTTTCCCCCTACGACTTCGTCGTCGTGCCCTCCGGCTCCTGCGGCGGGATGATGGCGCATCACTACCCGGGCCTCTTCGGCGACACCGACCCGCACTATCGCGGCAAGGCCGAGGCCATGGCGGCCAAGACGCACGAGCTCGTCTCCTTCCTGACCGACGTGATGAAGATGGATCGGGTGAAGGCCAGCTACGACGGCACCGTCACCTATCACGACAGCTGCGCCGGGCTGCGGGAACTCGGCGTGAAGACGCAGCCGCGCCGGCTGCTCGACACCGTCCAGGGCCTCGACATCGCCGAGCTGGCCGAGCCCGAGATCTGCTGCGGCTTCGGCGGCACCTTCTGCGTGAAGTACCCCGAGATCTCCACGCGCATGGTCACCGACAAGGTCAGGGACGTGACCGCGACCGGCGCGGACACGCTGCTCGCCGGCGACATGGGCTGCCTGCTCAACCTCGCCGGCCGCCTGCGCCGCGAGGGCAGCGACATCCATGTGCGCCACGTCGCCGAGGTGCTGGCCGACATGACGCGCGAGGCCCCGCCGATCGGAGAGGCGCCATGAGCCTGACCCTCGACAGCATCGCCGATGAGGTCGCGGACCGGGCCTTCGCCCGCCGCGGGCCGGCCGAGGTGCGTGAACTGATCCGCGGCTCCGACGCCGAGCTGCGCGACTTTGCCGAGAGCTGGGCGCGGCTGGAGACGGATGGCTTCATGCGCGACGGCGGCCGCTACCGCCTGCGCCGGCTGGCCAATTTCCTCGCGATTCCGGGCGAGGCCGGTCATCGCCGCGGCCTGCACCGGGCCCATTTCCAGGCCAGCGTCCACAACACGCTGAACGGCGGCGTGGATCGCTGGTTCGCGCCGGTCGAGGACGGGACCGTCGCCAATCCCTTCTGCCAGGGCCTGCTCGACCTCGGCCGCGACGTGGCGGACCGGCTGCACCCCGGCACGCGCTGGTTCGTCGAGATGCACCAGTTCCGCGTCCAGGCGCAGCCCAACTCGCCCGGCCATCCGACGCCCGAGGGCGTGCACCATGACGGGGTGGACGTGGTGCTCATCGCCATGCTGGCGCGCACCAACCTGAAGGGCGGCGAGACCCGCGTGACGGACGACGACGGGAACGAGCTGGCGCGCTTCACGCTGGACGGGCTGCTGGACCTCACCATCCTGGACGACCACCGCGTGATGCACGGGGTGACGTCCGTGCAGCCGGCGGACGACGCGCTGCCCTCCAGCCGGGACGTGCTCGTGCTGACCTGGAAGCGGCAGTAGCGCCCTACTCCAGCAGCTTCTTCTCGATGGCCCGCAGCCGGTGCCCGAGTTGCGCCTGCGCCGCCTCGACCAGGTCGTTCACATAATCCACCGAGATCGCCGGCGAGAGGCTCGGCGCCGGCGGGATGCGCCCGGCGATCAGGGCCTCGAGCGCCGCCAGGCGCTCGCGCATCTCGGCCCGCAGCGCGGTCAGCTCCGCGCCCAGCGCCGCGATTTCACTGGCCAGTGCCGGCGCGACCGCGGCGGTCGCCGCCGTCTCGCGCAGCGCCTCCATCTCGGCCCGCAGCGCCTCCGTGCGGAGGCGGAGCTGCGCGGCCAGGGCTTGCTCCGGCGGCACCGGCGTGGCGTCGAGCGAGACGGGGCGCGCCTTCAGCTTGCCCTCCTCGGAGCCCAGGATCCGCTGCAAGGTCTCCAGCCGGCGCCCGGGTTGGCCGGCAATGGTGGCGAGGTGGTGGTCGAAGCCGCCCTCGTCCGGCCAGCGCCCCAGCGCGGCGAGGTAGGTATTCACCACGAAATCCGTATCCGACCCGTGCATCAGCTCGCCGGCCGTGATCATCCGCCGCCACCCGGCAGTTGGATTCCGAGACGCCAGTACAGCGCGCCCAGCCGCGCGGCGTAGCGCTCGGGGCTGAACTCCGAAGCGCGGCGCGGGCCGGCCTCCTCCAGCCGGCCGCGCAGCTCGGCATTGCTGTCGAGCGCGCGCAGCGCCTCGGCCATCTTGCGCGTGTCGGTCGGCGTCACGGTCAAGGCGGCGTCGCCCACCACCTCGGGCAGGCTGGAGGTGTTGGAGGTCAGCACCGCGGTGCCGAGCTGCATCGCCTCCACCGCCGGCAGGCCGAAGCCCTCGTAGAGGGACGGGAAGCACAGCGCCTTCGCGTGGCGCAGCAGGATGTCCACGTCGAGCCGCGGCACGTAGCCGAGGTGGCGGATCCGTCCGTCGGCCGTGCGCGTGCCGTTGGCCTCGGTCAGCAGGCGCATCTCGTCCCTGCCGTGCTCGGCCACGTTGCCCACGATGATGAAGGGCGTCGTGACGCCCGAGGCGAGATAGGCATCCAGCATCCGCGCCAGATTCTTCCTGGGCTCGATGGTCGAGACAAAAAGAAAGTAGCCGCGCGGCTCCAGCCCGTGGGCCGCGCGCAGCCGGGCGACGGACATCGTCTCGTCCATCGGCTCGGCCGGCGGGAAGACGGGCTGGTAGGTGTTGGTGATGCGGTCCTCGGCGATGCCGAACTGCTCGATGATGTCCTGCCGCGCATGTTCCGACACCGTGACGATATGCTCGGCGTCGCGCACCAGGATGCGCAGCGTGTTCAGCCAGCGCGACTTGATGTCGAGCGTCGCCCAGGGCAGCCGCAGCGGGATCAGGTCGTGGATGGTGTAGATGTTGCGCGCGCCCACCAGCCGCATCGCGTGGCTGTAGGTCCAGTGCATGAGCTCGGGCGGCGATCCCTGTACCCGCACGGGCAGCAGCCGCTTGGTGACCGTGAAGTTCACCAGCGCGCGGCCGAAGGCGTCGTTGGCGTTCCACAGCTCGTCCACCGGCGGCAGGCTGGCGGTGCTGAAGCTCTTGTAGGTGATCGCCGAGGTGGCCAAGCTGTCCACCATGCGGGAGATCTGCACCGGCTGGGCCAGCGGTCCGCGCGGCTCCCACGCCATGTCGATCAGCCGCTGGCGCAGCGAGCGGTTGGGCCGGGCGCGGGCGTCGAAGAGAAGCGGACCTCGCGCTCGGTCGCGTCCTTGAGGCGCGGCATGGGCCGCCCATAGAGGATGCCCAGATTCGCGCCGAGTCCGCGCAGCGTGGCCGCATGCCCACGGGAATAGGTGCTGATGCCGGTGCCATGGGAGTGGGTGAGCGAAAAGCCGTCCATCCAGATACGAGGGGAGTCACCGAGCATGGACCCACCTTGCCTTCGCGGCGACAGGGCGACAAGGCTGCCATGAAATCACCCGCATCTGCCGGCACAT
>JAQGHZ010000399.1 GCA_028291485.1 Rubritepida sp.
GCCACCCGGCGGCTGCTGGGCGTCTCGGGCGATCTCGGCCCGGCGCTGGGGCTGGACCGGCGCTGGATCTACAATGCGATCAAGGCCGTCGGGAATTACGGCGAGATCTACGACCGGCACCTGGGGGTGAACAGCCCGGTGCTGCTGCCGCGCGGGCTGAACGACCTGTGGACGCGGGGCGGGATGATGTTCTCGCCGCCGATGCGGTGAGCAGGCAGTAGTCTCTCGGATACATCGAATCGATCAAGGAGAGTGCCCAGTGAGCGATATTGAGGCCCCCCTTCGCGCGGAGGTTTTAGATCGCTTGGATGCGTGGTTCCGGTTGTACGAAGAGGCGCCCGTGACATTGCGCAACGGGCACTCGGGGTTCATCGATGTTCTGGCGGTGCCACGCCGAGACGACTTGGCGATCTCTTCCATTGCCATTGAGATCAAGCGTCGCCCAACGATAGTCGGAGAAGGCCTCGCAGCATGGATCAAGCAGGCTAGTGACTATGTGGGAGCGACGCATGGTGCTCTCCCGCAAGTCGGTTCTGCCGTCCTCTGGACTGTGGGAATGATCCAGCCAGAAGGTGAAGATCGAATACGCTTACGATCAATGCTAGATGTAGCTCATCAGTTCCGGGTCGGCATTGTCGTGGACGAGCCACGACGCGGTTTCGTTATGAGAATTGGGCCCGACGACATCTTCCGCAGCTGGGGTTGGCGGCGGCCAGAAAACCCTGATGACCCTTGGGCCGGCCGCGCCTTCGAGCGCCTAACATCAACGCGTCAAGCCGCCGGCATGCGCCGAAATCTAAGTTATCCCTCGGCGTACTCTTCTACCGCCTGACCTGCCGGTTTAACGGCGAGCCGCATTGATTAGGTGACTACGTTTGCTCCTTGGCGATAGAGACCATGCCCCGGTGACCTCGGCCATCAGCTGGTCCAGACTGCGCGCGGAGGAACATCCATGAAGCGTCGTACTACCCTTGCCCTGCTGGCCATGCCCGCCATCGCCAGCGCCCCCCTTGCAAAAGCCCAGGCCGCCTGGCCGCAGCGCCCCGTCCGCATCGTCGTCCCCTTCCCGCCCGGCGGCTCGAACGACGTCATCGCCCGCCCGCTCGCCGAGAAGATGCAGCAGCGCCTCGGCCAGCCCGTCGTCATCGAGAACCGGCCCGGCGCCGGCGGCTCGATCGGCGCGGCGCAGGTCGCGCAATCGGCGCCCGACGGCTACACGCTGATGATCAGCAGCAGCAGCTTCGCCGCCTCGGCCGCCGTGCAGCGCACGCCCTACGACGCCATCGAGAGCTTCGACACGGTCTCCCTGCTCGCCCGCGCGCCCTTCCTCGTGCTGACCAACCCGAACTTCCCGCCGCGCACCATCCAGGAGCTCGTCGCCTATTGCCGCGCCCGTCCGGGTGAGGTGGATTTCGCCAGCTCCGGGCCCGGCGGCATCAACCATTTCGTCACCGAGCTCTTCGCGCTGCGCGCGGGGTTGCGGCTGAACCACGTGCCCTATCGCGGCATGCCGCCGGCCGTGACGGATATCGTCGCCGGCCATGTGCCGCTGCTGATCACGACGATGGCCAGCGCCTCGGCCGCCATCCGCGAGGACCGCGTGCGCCTGCTGGCCTATTGCGCCGCCGGCGCGCCGGTCGGCAGCCCGCCCGCGCCGCTGGTGAAGGAAGCGACCGGCATCGACTACGAGGCCTCGATCTGGTGGGGGCTGCTGGGCCCGCGCGGCATCCCGGCCGAGCCCATGCGCATCCTCAGCGCGGCCATCGCCGCCTCGCTCGCCGAGCCGGACGTGGCCCGGATCTATGAGGCGGAGGGCGCCACGCCCGGCGGCTCGACGCCGCAGCACTATGCCGAGGTGCTGCGCCAGGACATCGCGCGCTTCCGCGAGGTGGCGCAGGCGGCGAACATCAAGCTGGAATAGGTCAGCGGACGAGGCCGGCCTCCCTATTCGGAGGGCGCCGCAACCGCGCATCCCCGGGGGTATTCAGCGCCCATGTCCCGTAGCCTCATCTCCGCCCTCGTCCTCCTCGCCGCGCTCCTGGTGCTCTTCATCCAGGTGCCGGGGGTGCTGCTGGTCCTCTTCGCCGGGGCGCTGCTGGCCGTGGCCCTGCGGACGCTGGCCGCCCCGATCGCCGCGCGGCTCGGCATCGGCGAGGGCTGGGGCGTGATGATCGTCTCGCTCCTGGCGCTGGTGCTGCTGGGCCTCGCCTTCTGGTTCGCCTCCGACGCGCTGTCCGCCCAGGCCGACAGCTTCCGGCAACAGCTGCCGGGCCTGGTGGCGCGCGTGCAGGAGCGGCTGTCGCGCTACGGCTGGGGCCGCTGGCTCATCGAGCAGGTCGATCCCCGCCGCCTCATCCCATCGGGCGACACGGCCAGCACGGCAGCCACCTATGCCGTCTCCGGCCTGGGTGGACTGCTGGGGGGCCTCAGCGACGTGGTGCTGATCCTGCTGCTCGGCCTCTACCTGGCGAGCGGCCCCGAGCCCTACCGCAAGGCCGCGCTGTCGCTGGTGGCGCCGGCGGCCCGGCCGCGCTTCCGGGCGCTGCTGGACGAGGCGGGGCAGTCGCTTCGCGGCTGGCTGCTCGGGCAGCTCTTCGCCATGACGCTGACGGGCCTCTTCATCGGCAGCGGGCTGTGGGCGCTCGGCGTGCCGCTGGCGGGGCTGCTGGGGCTGATCGCGGCGACCTTCGCTTTCATCCCCTATATCGGCCCGCTGATCTCGGTGGTGCCGGCGCTGCTGGTGGCGCTGGGCCAGGACCCGTCGCTGGTGCCCTGGGTGATCGGGCTCTTCGTGGTGTCGTTCACGGTCGAGGGCAACCTGCTCACGCCCATGGTGCAGAGCCGCACCGCGCATCTGCCGCCGGCCTATCTGCTGGGCGCGCAGGCGCTGATGGGCTCGGGCTTCGGGCTGATGGGGGTGGTGCTGGCCGCCCCCTT
>JAQGHZ010000754.1 GCA_028291485.1 Rubritepida sp.
GGCCGCGTTCTCCTCGGAGCGGGCCAGCTGCAGGAGCTGGTTGCGCGTCAGCACCAGCTCGCTGACCAGGACCATCAGGTCCTCCAGCACGTCCACCGCGACACGGATGGTCTGCGGCGCGTTGCCAACGCCGGCGGAGACCTCGGGCGGCGCTTCGGCGGGCGCCTCGACGACGACACGAGCCTCCGCGACGACGGGCGCGGGTCCCGCCGGAGCCGCAGCGATGACCGGGGGCACCTCGCCCGCCGCCGCCGCGTCCAGCGCGGCCTTAAGCGGGGCATCGTCGCCGACGGGCTCGCTGCCCGTCGCCTCGAGCCCGGCGACGATCTGCTTGATGCGGTCCGCGGCGGAGAGGATCAGCGTGATCCCGCTTTGGGTCACCGCCAGCGTGCCGTCGCGCCAGAGGCCCAGCACGTTCTCGGCCGCATGCGCGACGCCTTCGAGCCGCGGCAGGCCCAGGAAGCCGCAGGTGCCCTTGATGGTGTGGACCGTCCGGAAGACCTCCGACAGGACGGCGCTGTTCTTCGGATTCCGCTCCAGCTGCAGCAGCGCCGCGTCCAGGCTGGCGAGCCCCTCGTTCGTTTCGGTCAGGAAATCGGCGAGCAGGTCGTCCATCGGCGGTCCCTTCGAATGCGGCGCCCGATCGGGGGCGCCGTCTCGAAGGATGGGCCGGAGGTTCCGAAGAAAGAGTAAAGGCGGCGCCGGAATTCGCGCCGCAAATTGCGAGGCTTTCGAAGAATCGGACTTTAGACGAATCAGGCGCCGATCAGCAGCGGCGGCATCGCGACCCCGGCCGAAAGGGCCAGGCCCAGCTCCACGCCCTCCTCCGCCGCCTGGGCCACCACCCAGGGTGCCAGCATGCGGCGCGGCCCCTCCGCGATCGCCATCTCCATACTGCCGCCGGAGAGGAGCTGGACCAGGGTTGGCGACCATACGGCGTCCCGCCCCTCGGGCAGCAGCGCCACGGAACCCTCCGGGTCGCGCGAGATCCGCACGATTCCGCCGCGCGGCAGCGCCTCGGCGGCCAGGAGCGCGGCCGACAGCACCAGCCGGACGCGCCCTGGCTGGAGCTGCACCGCGGCGGCCGCCATCTCGAAGCGCACGCGGTGGGCCATGGGCGCGCCCCGCAGCAGCGGCGCCAGCTCGCTCCAGGCCAGCTCGTCGCTGGAGCCGAAGGCGGCCGAGAAGAGCTTCAGTCGCGCCCCGATCTCCTCGGTCGTCTCGGTCAGGATCTCGTGCGCCGCAGGGTCGGCGGCCTGGGGCAGAAGGGCCGTGATGCTGGCGACCGGCGATCCGAGGTCGTGGCAGATCCGCGAGGCAAGCAGCTCGGCGAGGCGCGGGTCGGTCGACATGAACGGTTCTCTTTCATCTGAACGGGCTCCAGGGGCGGCCCAGGCAACGAATTCGCACTCAAGCGCAAGATCCAGGCGCAAGATCCAGGCGCAAGATCCAGGCCAGAACTCCGGCCGGCACCCGCGACTGCGCCGTCCCTCCTAGCCCCCCGATAGTTGCCGGATTCTTTAGGTCCCCGGACAGCTTATGCACGGCCGGTCCCGATGGGCATCTTCCCCTCACCCGCCGATTGCAGTTCAAAGGACAGAGAAACGGAGGACGCCAGGGGTGAGTGAGATCGAGCCGGGGATGCGCGTGCGCCACCCGGGCCGGCCGGATTGGGGCATCGGCCAGGTGCAGTCGGTCATCGGCAACCGCGTCACCGTGAATTTCGAGCATGCGGGCAAGCTGCTGCTGAACCTCGCGCTGGTCACGCTGGAGCAGGTCGGGGATTGAGCGACTTCCTCGCCGACGTCCTGGCGCTGCCCGGCACGTGGCAGCTCTGGGCCGCCATCTTCGCCACCGCCATCGCCGGGCTGATGCGCGGCTATGCCGGCTTCGGCACGGCCATCATCCTCGCCCCCGTCTATTCGGCGCTCTGGATGCCGCGCGCCGGCGTGCCCGTCCTGCTGCTGCTGGAGCTGGTGGTCTCGCTGCAGCTTCTGCCGCGCGCCTTCAAGGATGCGGACCGCCGGGTGATCCTGCCGATCGGCGGGGCCGCCTGCCTGGCGACGCCCATCGGCACCTTCGTCCTGCTCTCCGCCGACCCCGACCTGCTGCGCCGCTTCATCGGCGGCTTCGTGCTGGTCTTCGGCGCGCTGCTGATGTCCGGCTGGCGGTACCACGGCAGCCGGCCGCTGCCGCTGAACATCGCCGTCGGCACCTCCGCAGGCCTGCTCAAGGGCGCGACGGGCATGAGCGGGCCGCCGGTGATCCTCTACCTCCTCTCCGGCCCGGAGGAGGTGCGGCAGCATCGCGCGAACCTGATCCTCTTCTTCGGGCTGATCGCCATCATTTCCGTGCTGGGGCCGGGCCTGGGCGGGCTCTTCACCCTGGCCGTGCTGGCGAAGCTCGTCTGGATCCTGCCGGTGCAGATGATCTGCGTCCGCATCGGCGCGGGGTTGTTCCACGTGATCCCGATCCGCCTCTACAAGCCCTTCGCGCTGGCCGTGCTGCTCGCGAGCGGGAGCTTCGCGCTGTTGTTTTAGCCCTCGAACGGCGGGCGGCCTTGCCTTCGCCGCGCCGCTGCTGCGCCAGGCCGCACGGTCAATTGGGCGGCGCCGGCCGCAGTCGCGGCCGTAAAGCTGGAAGGGCACGCCCACTTCACGCAGGTAGCTCCTGCCCTTCGGCGCCGTCTTGCCGCCGATATTTCTGGGCGACTATAACGAAGGCATG
>JAQGHZ010000446.1 GCA_028291485.1 Rubritepida sp.
GGTCGACGGCGTGCTGGACAAGGCCGAGGAGCCCACCCATCAGGGCCTCTGGTTCATGGACAGCTCCTCGGCCGCGGCCGAGATGGTCACGCTCTGCGCGGCCTCCGGCTATGCGGTGCACTTCTTCCCGACAGGCCAGGGCAACGTCATCGGCAATCCCATCCTGCCGGTGATCAAGCTGACGGCGAACCCGCGCACGCAGCGCACCATGTCCGAGCATATGGACGTGGACGTGACGGGGCTGCTGCAGAAGAAGATGAACATGGACGACGCCGGCGAGGCGCTGCTCGACTGCATGCTGCGCACGGCGGATGGGGAGCTGACGGCGGCCGAACTGCTGGGCCATCGCGAGTTCTCGCTGACGCGGCTTTACGAGAGCGCGTAAGGACTTGAGGGGGCGTTGCCCCCTCGAACTCCCCCTGCACCTTAATTCGTAAAAGGGCCGGGCAAAAAGCCCTGGCGGGGGAGCGCGAAGGCGCGGAGCCCCCGCGTCCTTACCGTGTCCGGTTGAAGACCAGCGCCCCCAGCTCCGCCGCATGCTCTTCCGTGCAATCCGCGCGTCCCGCTATCGCCATGATGGCCAGCGCCACTTCCGCCTGCGGGTCGTTCGTCTCGCGCGGATGCGCCAGGCACACCGCGCCTTCCGTCGTCCACCCCGCCTCGAAGGCCGCGCCCGGCATCGCCGCGGGGTGCTGGACGCCGATGCGGTCATACACCTCGACATGAGCCGCCTCGGCCGAGCGCATCAGGTTCACGCAGGCCCGGTGATAGGGCGCCAGCGCCACGCCGCCGACCGTCTGCGCCCAGGGCCGGTAGCCGTAGCGGATGCAGGTCCCGACCGCGCCGGCCGAGCAGGTCAGCCGCACCGCGCCGCTCGGGCCGGGATAGACCATCCCTTGCGCGCCGTCGTCGCAGGACTCGCTCCACTGCCCGTCCGGGCCGCGCATCGAGAGGCGGAAGAGCCAGACGTCATCGAAGGCCGTGCCGGGCTTCGCCTCGGGCAGCCCCTCGTCGCGCCGGGCCGCATCGACGCGGATCTCGGCGCCCTGAAAGGGGAGGACAGCGCCGACCAGCTCGGCGCCGCGCAGGACACGTCCGTCGGAAAGCTCGGCGCGGAGGTTGCCGCCGTCCGCCGTCACGCCCAGCAGGCGCGGAGGGCTGGCGGGGCTCGCCGCCGAGAGCAGCAGCAGGAACAGGACGGGCAGAACGCGAAGGGAATTTCGGATCATGACGCCTCGACAGCTCGGAATGCCGCGGACCGGCCGTGGCGGTGTCCCATTGTCTGGCATCCCCGATCGCGCGGTTCGGTGCGATCGGGATCATCTTAGCGACGCGTCATGGCGTTGACACACGCCGGGTTGCATCACCCCGCAAATTATCCGGAACTGTTGCGGGAATCCCTCGCCTTATACGGCGTGGAAAGGTTCAGGCGGGGTCGAGCCCCTTCTCGGCGTAGAGCGCCGCGACGGACGGCCCGGAAACGGCCGCCACGAAGTCCCGGGCCTCCCGCGCCATCGCCGTCCCGGCGAAGAGCGCCGCGGAGAAGATCGTATCCGGCTGGATCTCCATCGGAATCCTTCCGAGGAGGTCGATCCCCGGCACCGCCATCAGCTCGCTGACCTGCTGCACCGCCAGCTCCACCTTGCCGTCCAGCAGCAGCTGGCCGGTGAAGCCGCTCGGGATGATTGTGGCCTTGGCGTTCACCTCCGCCGCCAGCCCCATCCGCTCCAGCAGGCCGGCGAAGAAGATGCCGCTGGCTCCGGCGCGCGAGTAGCCGATGTTCTTCGCGGCCACGAGCGTCCGCCGGAAAGCCTCGATGGTAGAGATGTCCGGCCGGGGCGCACCCGGCGCCACCGCCATGCCGACGTAGGAGCGCGCCAGATCCACCCGGCTCCCGGGCTCCAGCACGCCGGAGGCCATGAGCTCGTCGATCACATCCGAGGTCAGGATGGCCAGGTCCGCCCGCTCGCCGGCCAGGATGCGGTCGACCAGCCGCTTCGTCGGCTCATAGACCGGGACCACCTTCAGGCCGAGGCGCGGCAACAACTCGTCCAGCACGCCCACCACGCCGAGGGTGGAGAAGACCTTCAGGCTCACATCGCCGTCCTTCAGTTTTGCCAGCCGATGTTCGTCCCTGTCCGTCGGCCGGGCAAGGCGTGACGGACGCGACACATCGGGGGCTTCCCCGACAAGGGTTTGCGGCGCGTGAATGGCTCCGGTGAGTGGGAATGGATCGATGTGGGATTTCTCCGTGGGCGGAGCGTTCGGTCTCATGGCCCGGACCGCGCCTTTCCTCGTCTTCCGCATGCTGGTCTACGCCGCCATCGTCGCCGCCTACATCCTCGCGACGAGCCTGGGCGCCGGCCTCGGCTGGCTGATCGGTGCGGCCGGCACCATGGAGTTCCGCGCCTCGGCCACCGGCATCGGTGCCTTCGCCGGCTTCGGCCTGACGGCCGCCGTGCTCTTCCTGATCCGCGAGTACATCCTCTACGTCGTGAAGGCCGGACACATCGCCGTGCTGGTCGAGTTGATGGAGGGGCGCCCCATCCCCACGGGCCGCGCCCAGATCGACCATGCCAGCACGGTGGTGCGCCGCCGCTTCGCCGACGCGAACATGCTTTTTGCCCTGGATCTGCTCATCAAGGGCGTGCTGCGGGTGACCATGGGGCTGCTGCAGGGGATCGCGGTCTTCCTGCCCATCCCGGGCCTGCAGACCATCCTCGGCCTGATCCGTGCGGTGCTGCGCGTCTCGGTCGGCTTCATGGACGAGGTGATCCTGGCCCACATCTTCCGGACCAACCCGGCGAACAGCTGGGAGGGCGGCCGCCAGGGCCTCGTGCTCTACGCGCAGAACGGCGCGGCCATGCTGCGCAACGCGGCCTTCCTGACCTTCATCATCTACGGGCTGAGCTTTTTGATCTTCCTGGTGATGCTCGCCCCGGCTGCGGCTGTCGCCTATGCCATCCCGGGCGGCTGGTCGGCCGGCGGGATCATCTTCGCGCTGCTCTTCGCCTGGGCGGTGAAGGCCGCGGTGATCGAGCCCTTCGCCATCGCCTGCATGATGCAGGCCTTCTTCCGCGTCTCGGCGGGCCAGGCGCCGGACCCGGGGTGGGACGCAAGGCTGGCCTCGGCCTCGGGCAAATTCCAGGAGCTGCGGACCAAAGCCGCGGGCTGGTCGCCAAACCCGGCGACCTGACGGTGTTGTCGCCGGGCGGCCTCACCCCTTATCTACCGCAATGGCCGCTCCCGCTCCTGTCCTAGACACGCCCGATCCCTCCTTCGGCGATCTGCTCGCCGCCCGCCCTGCCCTGGCCATGGACCCGTTCGCCGGGCTGATGGTGGAGGAAGTGCCGCTGGCGCGCATCGCCGCCGCCGTCGGCACGCCGACCTGGGTCTATTCCGCCGGCACGCTGCGCCGCCGCGCCCGGATGCTGAAAGACGCCCTGGCCGAGGCCGGGCTCGACGCCTCCATCCACTACGCCACGAAGGCCAACCCGGCGCTGGCCGTGGTGAACCTGCTGGCGCAGGAGGGGCTGGGCGCCGACGTGGTCAGCGAGGGCGAGCTGCGCGGGGCGCAGGCCGCCGGGGTCCCAGCCTCGGCCATCGTCTTCTCCGGCGTCGGCAAGACCGAACGCGAGATGCGGCTGGCCATCGCGGAGGACATCCTCCAGCTCAACATCGAATCCGCCGAGGAGGCGGAGATGCTGAGCGCGGTCGCCACCTCTCTCGGCCGCCGCGCCCGGGTGGCGCTGCGCGTGAACCCGGATGTGGACGCCAGGACCCATGCCAAGATCACCACGGGCCTGAC
>JAQGHZ010000467.1 GCA_028291485.1 Rubritepida sp.
TCTGGAACAGTTCGGCGCGCTCGCCCAGCTCGGCCTGGGCGGCCTCCAGCGCGGTGATGTCGGCCACCACCATGGCGTGGCCGCCGTCGGGCAGCGGCACGCTGCGATGCGCGGTGGCGACGCCGGCCACGCGCTGCTCGAAGCTGTAGGGCGCCGCGACGAGAGTGAGGCGGCGGCGCACCTCCTCCTCGGAATCGGTGACCGGGCCGAACTCGCCCTCGATCGCGCGGCGCAGCAGGATGTCGCGCAGGTTCTCGCCCATCTGGATCGGGCTGTGCGACATGATCCGGTTGTAGGCCGGGTTGACCATGGTGCAGGTGCGGTCGGCCGCGTAGACGGCCACGCCCACGGGCAGTGCCCGCATCAGCGCGTCGTGCAGCGCGATGCGGCGGCGTGCGTCCTGCTCGCTCGCGTGCTTCTCGCTGATGTCGGTGATCTCGGCGAGCCAACCGCCGTCGGGCATGAGCTGGTTCTCGAAGCGCAGCGTGCGGCCGTTGGGCCGGGTCCGCTCCATCCGCCAGGTGAGGCCCTTGGGATAGGCGGCCATGCGCGCCACCACGCCCTTGGCCGTCTCGGCGTCGAACTCGCCGGCCTCGTGCTGGCGCTGGATGATCTCGGGCACGGTGATGCCCTCGTGCAGCGCGCGCGAGTCGACGCCGATGAGCTTCGCGTAGGAGGCGTTGCTCCGCGTCAGCCGGTGGTCGGCGTCGTATTGCGCGACACCGGTGCCGAGGCGCGACAGCACCTCGGAGGCGGCGCGCGACTGGATCTCCGCCGCCTCGCGCGCCTGCACGTGGTCGGTGACGTCCGCGATGGTCAGCACGCGGCCGCCGCCGGGCAGCGGCGTGAGCTGCAGCTCCAGCGCGCGGCCCGTCACGTCGCGTAGCAGGCGGCGATGGGCGCGCCCCGGATCGAGCTCCAGCACCTCGCGCAGGTGCTGCTCGGGATCGCCGGCGCCGAGCGTGCCGTGGACGGCGATCCGGCGCAGCGCCTCGCGCTCCTCCGCGCCGACGGGCAGGTTCGCCGCGTCCATGCGCAGCAGCGCCAGCATCTCGGCATTGACGAGGAAGAGCCGGCCCTCCTCGGAAAAGCCCATCAGCGCGACCGGCAGCGCGGCCAGCGCCTCGGCGCCCGGATTCCCGATCTCGTCGGCGCTCATGCGGCAGGCTCGCCCACGATCGGCTCACGGAGCGCGTGCCAGGCGCAGAGCCCGGCCGCGAGCACCCCGGCCGCCAGTGCCTGATGCGCGGTGCCGAGCGCCGGCGGCACCACGTGCAGCAGCGTGACGATGCCAAGCGCATATTGCGCGGCCACGGCGCCGGCCATGACCAGCACGGCGCGGCGGGCAAAGCCGTCGGGCAGCCGGCGACAGGCGGCGATGGCTGCGCCGATCATCGCCAGCCCCGTCAATGTCGCCAGCAGGCGGTGGTTGAACTGCACGGCCGCGATATTGGCGGTGAGGTTGCGCCAGACGGGATTGAGCTGGAGGTAGCCCTCGGGCACCAGCTGCCCGTCCATCAGCGGGAAGGTGTTGTAGGTGAAGCCCGCGCGGAGGCCAGCCACGAAGCCGCCCGCCAGCATGGTCAGCGCCGCGAGCCAGAAGGCCGCCACCACCTGCCGGCGGACCTTTCCGAGGGAGGGCCCAAGAGAGGGAACAAGGGAGGGCCCGGTACCCGCGGGCGACACGGCGGACCGGCCGCGCAGCAGGTCGAGCGCCGTCCAGAGGATGGCGGCGAAGAGCAGGAGCGCCATCACCAGATGGACGACGAGCCGGTAGGGCGAGACCGTCGTGCGGTCCGCCTCGAAGCCCGAGGCGACCATGAACCAGCCGATCGCGCCCTGCATCCCGCCCAGCACGAAGAGCAGGCCGAGCCGCGGCATCAGCCCGCGCGGGATCGCCCCGCGCCACCAGAACCAGAGGAAGGGCAACAGGTAGGCGAGGCCGATCATCCGGCCCCAGAAGCGGTGCGTCCACTCGAGCCAGAAGATCCGCTTGAAGCCCTCGATGCCGAACCCGGCGTTCACCAGCTCGTATTGCGGGATGGTGCGGTAGAGGGCGTAGAGGCGGTGCCACTCGGCGTCGGTGAGCGGCGGCAGCATGCCGCGGAAGGGCGCCCATTCCATGATCGAGAGGCCCGAGCCGGTGAGGCGCGTGGCGCCCCCGAGCGCGATCATCACCCAGATCGACGCCGCCATCGCGAGCAACCAACACGCCACGGCGCGCTTGTTGGTCCCCTCGCCCCGGGCGGCAGGCGGCGAGGCGGTTTGGCTGCGAGAATCGAAAGGCATGGCCACCATATAATAGCGATCCGTCCGCCTTGATATAATAGCAGTCTCTCCGCTTGGCAGACCAAGGGAATTGCCCGCCCCTGTTATATCCGGCGGGCTTGTGGCGCCCGCGCCGCGCTGGTAACGCGCGCCGATGTCCTCCGCACCGCTGGTTTCGGTCGTCATTCCCGTGCGGAACGAGGCCCCGAACATCGCTCCGCTCGTCGCCGAGATCGAGGCCGCGCTCGCGGGCGTGTCGCATGAGATCGTCTATGTGGACGACGGGTCCACGGACGGCACGTCCCTGGCGCTGGCCGGCATCGCAGCCGGCGCGACACCGCTCCGCTGGCTGAGACATCGCGTCAGCTGCGGACAGTCGGCCGCGATCGTCACGGGGGTGAAGGCCGCGCGCGGCACCTGGATCGC
>JAQGHZ010000498.1 GCA_028291485.1 Rubritepida sp.
CCTCTCCGGCCGCGGCCGCGCAGCCACAGCAGCCGGCCCAGGCGCCCGTGGCCGAGCAGCGCCAGCCGGCGTTGAACAACCTGTTGCGTGGCATCTTCGGACGGTAGGTCGAGGCACCGATGAAGCGTTTCTGGGATCAGGCGGCTTGTGTGGAGGATGGCGACGGCTTCGCCATTCATCTGGACGGGCGGCCCATGCGCCTGCCGGGCGGCGGCACGCTCCGCGTCGCGACACGCGAACTGGGCGAGGCGCTGGCCGGCGAGTGGCAGACGGCCGGCGGCGCCAAGGACGGCGTGATGTCCTGGGAGGACGTGCCGCTCACCCGCCTCGCGGGCACGGCCGCCGAGCGCATCGCGCCGGCGCCGGAGGCCACGATCGAGGCCATCGCGAAATACGCGCAGACGGATCTCCTGTCCTACCGGAGCGCGGATCCGGATCTCGCCGCCCGGCAGCGGGCCGCCTGGGATCCGTGGATCGAATGGGCCGCGCGCGAGCTGGGCACCGGTCTGCGCAGCACCATCGGCGTCATGCCCATCCGGCAGAGCGCCGAGACGATGGATGCGCTGTATCGCGCCGTCGCGGAGCTTTCGCCGGCGCGGCTCTCGGCACTGGGCGTGCTGGTGCCGGCGCTGGGCAGCCTGGTGCTGGGCCTCGCCGTGGTGCGTGGCGCGCTGGCGCCGGAGGAAGCGCATCGCATCGCCCTCACCGACGAGCTCTTCCAGGAGGAGCGCTGGGGCCTCGACTGGGCGACGGAGAACCAGCGCGAGAAGGTCGCGGCGGACCTCGCGATCGCCGCGCGGCTGGCGGCGCTGGCATGACGGCGAGCCTCATCCGCGTCGCCGGTCGTGTGCAGGGTGTCGGCTACCGCGAATGGCTGGTACGCGAGGCACGGCGCAACGGCATCTCGGGCTGGGTGCGGAACCGCAGCGACGGCACGGTCGAGGCCCTGCTGTCCGGCGAACGCGATGCGCTGCAGGCCGTGCTCAGCGCCTGCCGGCGTGGGCCGTCGGCCGCGCAGGTGACGAGTATCGAGGAGAGCTTCGCTGAGCCGCCGGCCGAGCCAAGCTTCATCCGGAAGCCCACACTTTAGCCGACGAGACCGAGATCCGCGTCAGCGGCAATACGGTCCGGTTCTTCACCGGCGCGAACAGCCCGGTCGAGCTGACCTATACGCCGCCGGGAACGCTGGAAGGGACGGTCACCGTCAGCAACCGGGACGGCAGGCGCCTTATACCATCGTCATGCAGCGCCGCCACTGACGACGGTTCATGGACCGGGACTATTGGGGAGCGTTGCCGGATGGAAAGCATTCCCTGGAGGGGCGCGACGATCCGCCGCATGATCCTCGTACGAAACGGAGGCAGCCCCATGATCGCGCCCATCCTCTCCCGCATCGGCCGCCGCGACTCCCGGTCCGCGTGATCGACCGGAGTGCCTTCCTGGCCGCCGTCACCGCGCGGCGCGAGGGCATCGTCGATGCGACGCTGCGGCTGATCGCGGCGCCCTCGCCCAATCCGCCGCTGGACTCGCGCGCGGCCGCTTCCGTGGCGGCAGCGCTGATCCGCGAGGCCGTGCCGGGCTGCCCGATCGAGGTGATCGAGACGGGCGACGACATCGTGAACCTCGTCGCCGTGCTGAAGGGCCGCGCGCCCGGCCGCCGCGTGGTGCTGAGCGGACATCTCGACACCTATCCCGTGCTCGAGGAGCTGTCCTGGACCGTCGATCCCTTGAAGGGAACGGTGCGCGACGGCCGCATCTACGGCCGCGGCGCCTGCGACATGAAGGGCGGCATCGCGGCCTCCATCGCCACCTTCGCCACGCTGGCGGAGCATCGCGCGCATTGGTCGGGCGAGGTCGTGCTCGCGCTCAGCGGCGACGAGGAGAGCATGGGAGAGCGCGGCGCCAAGTGGCTGCTGGAGAACCGGCCCGAGGTCCGCGGCGACGCCACGCTCATCGCCGACGTCGGATCGCCCGACGTGCTGCGCTTCGGCGAGAAGGGCTTCCTGTGGTTCGAGATGGAGGCGCAGGGAAAGCCGGCGCATGGCGCGCATGTGCATCTCGGCGAGAATGCCATCGAGCGGCTGATGGGGGCGCTGCAGGCGCTGTCCGGCCTGCGCGAACTGCCTTTCACGGCACCCCCTGCGATCACCGCCGCCATCGCGAAGGCCGCGCCGGTTTCGGAAGTCCTGGCGGGCGCGGGTGAGTCGGCGACGCTCAACGCGGTGACGGTGAATATCGGGCAGATCGAGGGCGGCATCTCGCCCAACCTCATCCCGGCCACGGCGCGTGCGCGCGGCGACATCCGCCTGCCCGTCGGCGCCACCTGCGCGCAGGCCGAGGCCTTCCTGCACGCCGCGCTGGACCCGTTGCCCGGCATCGCCTGGCGCATCATGCGGCGCATCGAGCCGAGCTTCACCGATCCCGAGCACGAGCTCGTCCGCCTCGCCGCGGCGGCCGCGGCGGAGGTGCGCGGCAAGGCGCCGGCCGTGAACATGCGCGTCGGCGGCTCGGATGCGCGGCTGTTCCGCGCGGCGGGGCTGCCCACCATCGTCTACGGGCCGACGCCCTTCGGCATGGGCGGC
>JAQGHZ010000504.1 GCA_028291485.1 Rubritepida sp.
CCTCGATCGCGGCCCTCTGCGAGGCGGGCCGTGGCGAGATCATCTCCGCGGTGGCGGGCGAGCCGCGCTCGCGCCCGCTGGCCACCGCGCTGCGCCGGGTCGTCATCGACTACCTGGCCGAGATCCACTACCCGGGCCGGGTGCGGATCGGCAGCGCCATCTCGCGCGTGGGAAACACCTCGATCACCATCCGCCAGGAGCTCTTCCTCGGCGAGCTGCGCTTCGCGGCCGCCGAGAGCGTGATCGTCTTCATGGACCGCGCGACGCGGCGCCCGGCGCCGATGCTCGACACCTGGCGCGCGGCAGCGGAGCGGCTGGCGCCCGCCGAAGCCTGAGGAGACATTCGTACAGGACCGAAGGGACCCATCCGCCAATCTGCGCGGATGGACGCTTCACGCCGCATTCGCGGGATCTCACGCCGGCTGGCGTTGAAACCTGTCGCGGTGTCCGGCGTTGCAAGCTCCCGGACCCCGGAGCCTCGCATGACGTCCCGCCCCCGCCTCGCCGACCTGGCCTTCCTGGCCGCGACCCTGGCCATGGTGCTGACCCTGGTCCTGCCCTGGGCCCTCGCCGGCCTTGCCGAGGAGCAGCAGGCCGTAGAACTCAGTGCAATCCAGCCCTGGGCGATCCTGCCCTGGGCCGTCCCGGAGCCGGCCGCCGGCTGGCCGCAGGTGCCGGATCAGCCCGTTCAGCTGGCTGGCCAGGCCGGCGCCGCGCCAACGAGCATGGCGCCGCCGTAGCCCATCAGTATTCCGAAAAGATCCGGTTCAGCTCCGCCAGCTCCTTGGTCACCGTCAGCCCCAGCATGAGCAGGATCCGCGCCTTCTGCGGGTTGAGGTTGTCGGCGTTCACGAAGCCGGCCTCGCGCATCCGCGTCGTGTAGAACATGCGCCCGGATCCCGCCCGCGTGCTGGCCGCGATGGGCGTGCCCGCCTTGATCGCCGCGATCATCACCTCGCCCAGTGCCGGGGTGACGAAGCTCGGCGCGAAGCCGGCCGAGACCAGCCCCTGCGCGCCCGCCGCCACGAAGGCCTGCACCGCGGCCCCGTCCGCGCCGGCATAGCAATAGACGATGTCCACCCGCGGCAGGTTGTCGAGCTTGCGGACATCGAACTCCGTCTCGCGGCCGAGCTTGCGCAGCGGGCGGCGGTACCAGGCGATCCCGTCGGCATCGGCGTGGGCGAGCACGCCGAAATCGGGCGTGCGGAAGGTCTGCAGCCGGCTCGTGCTGGTCTTGGTGACCTCGCGCGCGGCGTGGATCTCGTCGTTAAGCAGCACCAGCGCGCCGAGGCCACGGGCGCGCGGATCGCCGGCGACGCGGCAGGCATTGGCGAGGTTCATGCCGGCGTCGGAGGAGAGGCCGGTCGAAGGGCGCTGCGCGCCGACCACCACGACCGGAACCTCGACCTTCACGGTCAGGGACAGGAAATAGGCGGTCTCCTCCAGCGTCGCCGTGCCGTGGGTGATGACGATGCCGTCGATGTCGGGGTGCTTCGCCACCGTCTCGTCGCAGAGCCGCACCAGCTCCAGCCACTCCACCGGGCCGAGCGCGGTGGAGGGCACCGCCTTGTAGGGGACGGGGATGACCTCGGCGACCTCGGCCACCTGCGGCCAGAAGGCCAGCAGCTGCTCCGCCCCCATGACCTTGCCGAGCGTCGCGTAGTCCGCGATGTCGAAGGGCCCGCGGCCCATCGAGCTGATGGTGCCGCCGGTGCCGATCAGGGCGATTTTTGGACGTGTCATGCGGATTTCTTTCGCTCGAGGATCGCGGTGGTGAGGCGGGAGACGCAAAAAAGTTCGCCGTCGTCGCGGCGCATCTCGATGTTCCAGACATGCACGCTGCGGCCGATGCGGACCGGCGTGCAGAGCCCGTAGGCCCGGCCGCCCTTCGGATTGGGGCGGAGATGGTTGGCGTTCACCTCGAGGCCGACCGCATGAAAACCCGGATCGCAGGCCATCAGCGAGGCCAGGCTGCCCAGCGTCTCGGCCAGCACCACCGAGACGCCGCCATGGAGGATGCCGAAGGGCTGCACGTGGCGGCCGTCCACCGGCATCTCGCCCTTGATGAAATCCGGGCCGATCTCGGTGATCACGATGTCCAGCAGGGTGTTCACGCTGTCGCCCCTTCGGGCCTGGATCTCCTCGGGCGTGGTGATTTGACGCCAGATGCTCATGTAATCGCCTTTTTCTCTCTTAGGTGCTGCTTTGTCGCCTGGGTGCTGCATTAAGCGTGAATTAACGGTAGTGGGTGTCAATGGTGGGCGACGGGCCGGGGCTTGCCCGGCCGGACCCCTTGCCGGAGATCGCCCCGACCGGGACGAACGGCGGCGGAGCGGAGCGGCCCGGAAGGGCCGCCGAGGCGAGCAGCCACCTTGGCGCCGAATGCGACGAAAATATGGGGTGCGTTCGTCCCGAGGGCGGCGCCTCCGCCAACCGGCCATGGGCCCAGGAGCGTGACGGCGTGCATATCGTGCTCGACATCTCCCGCCTCCTTGGGCTGGCCTGGGCCGGCCAACCCAGCGGGATCGATCGCGTCGAGTTCGCCCATGCCCGCCATTGGCGCGGCCTTCCCGCCAAGGACGTCACCTTCGTCGCTCAATCGCCCTGGGGCTGGTTCGCCGCCCTGCCGGACAGCCTGGCGCATGCCCTGCTGCAGGAGGCGGACCGTACCATCTTCCCCGGCAAGGAGGGGATGCTCACGCGCTTCCGCGCCATGGCGGCCGCGGCGCTCTCCTTCAAGTTCTGGGGCATGGGGCGCGGCGAGCTCGCGCGGCGGGTCGCCTCGCGCGGCGACAGCCTCTTCCTCATCGTCTCCCACCGGGCCCTGCACCGCGAGCGCGCCACCGGCGGCATGATAGCCCTGGGCGCCCGCTTCGTGCCCCTGCTGCACGACCTGATCCCGCTGACCCACCCGGAATACACACGCCCCCTCGCGACCCGTCAGCACGTGGCGAAGCTCGACATGGTGGCGCGCCGCGCGTCCGGCGTCATGGTGACGACCGAGACGGTGGCCGAGAGCGTGCGCGCGCACCTGATCCGCGGGCAGCAACCGCTGCCGCCCA
>JAQGHZ010000520.1 GCA_028291485.1 Rubritepida sp.
GGCCGGGGGCCGCGCCGGCCTTCCTCGACATGGTCGCCGCGAACCATCCCGGCGCCTATGCGATGCTGGACCAGGACCGGCCCGGCACCGTCCTGCCTATCTGCCGGGTGGATGAACCCGCGGGCGGGACGCCCGCCGAATGCCAGACGAGCGGAACGCCCGTGGAATGGCCCGCCATTCCGCCGGAGCGCGTGGCCGCCATCGCCTTCACCTCCGGCTCGACCGGCCAGCCCACCGCCCATATCAAGCCCTGGGGCGCGCTGGTCTCGGCTGCCGCCGCCGCCGCCGAGCGGTTCGGGCTGGCGGAGGGCCCCGTCACGAACCTCGTCGCCACCGTGCCGCCGCAGCACATGTACGGCTTCGAGACGACGATGATGCTGCCGCTGCAGGCCGCCGTCGCCATCCATTCAGGCGCGACCTTCTTCCCCTCCGACGTCAGGGACGCGCTGGAATCGGTGCCGGAGCGCCGCATCCTCGTCACCACGCCGCTGCACCTGCGCGCGCTGCTGGCCGACGGCCGGCCCATGCCGCGGCTGGAGGCGGTCATCTCCGCCACCGCGCCCCTGCCGCGGGAGACGGCCGAGGCGGTGGAGCGCGACTGGGGCACGCCCATGCTCGAGATCTACGGCGCCAGCGAGGCCGGCTCCATGGCCAGCCGCCGCACCGTCGAGGGCGATCGCTGGCTGCCCTATCCCGGCCTGCGGCTGCGCCCCGGCGTCGCTGATGTGCCTGGAATCGGCGAGGTCGCCCTCTCCGACGCGCTGGAATTCGACGCCGATGGCCGCTTCCGGCTGATGGGCCGGCTCTCCGACCTGGTGAAGCTGGGCGGCAAGCGCGCCTCGCTGGCCGAGCTCAACCGCGCGCTGGCCGGCGTGCAGGGGGTGGTGGACGGGGTCTTCGTCGCGCCCGAGGACCTCGACAGCAACCCGACCTCCCGGCTGACGGCCTATGTCGTGGCGCCCGGCCGCTCGGCGGATGACATCCTGGGCGCGCTGCGCGGGCGGGTGGACCCGGCCTTCCTGCCGCGGCGGATGATCCTCGTCGACGCGCTGCCGCGCGACGGGCTGGGCAAGCTGCCGAAACAGGCGCTCGAGGCACTCGGCCCATGATGGGGTCCATGGCGGTGGCGCGCTTCGTCGTGCCGGCGGACCATCCCGCGCTGCCCGGCCACTTCCCGGGACGGCCGGTGGTGCCGGGCGTGCTGCTGCTGGATGCGGTGCTGCAGGCGGCCTGCGCCTTGGGCGAGGCGCCGAAGCGCATCCTGCGGGCAAAGTTCGCCGCGCCGGTCGCGCCGGGCGCCGAGGTGGACATCCGCTTCGAGACCCGGTCGAACGGCCGGACTGGATTCAACTGCCGCTGCGGCGACACCACCGTCCTGCTGGGCGAATTCTGATGCCCGACGGCTCGGGCCCCGGCGCGGCCTGGACCGCCGCGCCCGAGCGCGGCAGCGACTGGGTCATCCGCGTCATGATCTGGATCGCCCGGCGGCTGGGCTGGCACGCCGCGCAGGTGCCGCTGCATCCGATCACGGCCTATTTCCTGATCTCGTCCCCGCGGCAACGGGCCGCGGCGCGGGTCTATTTGGGGCGTGCCCTGGGGCGGCCGGCGGGGGTGCGCGACCTCTACCGCCTCTACTTCGCCTTCGCCTCCACCATCCTGGACCGCGTCTGGCTCGTGCCGGGCGAGGTCAGCGGCTTCACCCTCGAGATCCGGGGGCTTGAGGCGTTGCGCGCGATCATCGCCGAGGGCCGCGGCTGCCTGCTTTTCGGCGCGCATTTCGGCAGCTTCGAGGCGCTGCGCGCCATGGCCGCTGCCGGATCGCCGGTCGAGGTCTCGGTGCTGATGCACGAGGCCAATGCCCGGCAGAAGGCCATCTTCGACGCCATGGGCGGCCCGAATCGTGCCGCCGCCGTGATCCCGCTGGGCGAGCCGGCCTCCATGCTCCGCGTGCGCGAGGCGCTGCAGGCGGGCGGCCTCGTGGGCCTGCTGGCGGATCGCCATCCGAGCGGCGAGCGCGTCCGGCGCGTGGCGTTCCTGGGCCATCCGGCGCCGCTGCCGACCGGCCCGCATCTCCTGGCCGAGGTGCTCGGCGCGCCGGTCATGCTGGCCTTCGGCATCTGGCGCGGTCCGCGCCGCTACGAAGTGCGGTTCGAGGCGTTCTCCCCCGGCGGCGCGAGCCCGCAGGCGGGCCGCGAGCAGGCCGTCTCGGGCGCCGTCGCGCGCTACGCGGCGAGGCTGGAGGCGATGTGCCGGGAATACCCCTACACTTGGTTCAATTTCCACGACTTCTGGGCGGAGGACGGGCGATGACGCGCCGCCTGCTCCTGGCGACGCTGCTGTCCGGCCCGGCCTTGGCCCTGGGGGGGGCCCAGGAGGACGAGCTGTCGCAGCTCATGCGCTCCCTGGCCGCCGTGCGCGAGCGGCGGGACCGCTTCACCGAGGAGCGCGCCATCCCCGAGCTCGACCTGCCGCTGCCCAACGAGGGCACGCTCTCCTGGTCGGCGCCCGACACGCTGGAGAAGCACACGCTCTCGCCCATCGACGAGCGGCTGTCCGTCTCCGGCGACCGCCTCATCTACGAGCGGCGCGACCGCGACTTCCGGCGCGAATTCTCGCTGGCCGACCAGCCCGAGATGCAGGCGCTGGTCGAGGCCATCCGCGGCACGCTGGCCGGCGACCTCGCCGCCCTGCGCCGCCACTACGAGGTGGAATTCGAGGGGAGCCATACCGGCTCCTGGCGCCTCATCCTGCGGCCGACCTCCTTCCGCGTGCGCGCCTCGGTGCAGCGCATCCTCGTCACGGGCCAGGCGGCCCAGCCGACCGGCGTCGACACCGAGGGCAATGGCAGCGTCACCCGCATGAGGATCCGCCCCGCCTCATGAGGCGCCTGCTGGCCGCGCTTCTGGTCCTGGCGGTTGCGGGCGGGCTTCTGGCCTGGCGCGTCCCGCCGCGCGCCGACCTCGTCGAATTCCTCCCCGCCGGCCGCACCCCCGCCAGCGCCTTCCTGTTCCGCGAGCTGCAGAGCGGCGCGGCCACGACCCTGTTGCTGGCAGCCATCGAGGGCGCGCCGCGCGAGGAACTGGCCCGGCTGTCCCGCGAGACGGCGGCGGGGCTGCGCGCCTCGGGCCGCTTCGCCTTCGTGGGCGACGGCAGCCTCCGGCTCTCCGAGGTGGAAGAGGCCTTTCTGTTCCGCTACCGCTACCTCCTCTCACCCGACACCACGCCGGAGGCCTTCGCCGCGCCGGCGCTGCGGCCGAAGCTGGAAGCGCTGCTTGACGGGCTGCGCTCGGCCGCCTCGCCGCTGCTGGCGCGCTTCGGCTTCGCCGACCCGACGGGGTCTTTCCTGGCTCTGGCGGCCGGCTGGCTGGGCGACAGCCGGATCGAGAGCGCCGACGGGGCCTGGTTCGCGCCCAATCGGGAGGGGGCTGGCGCGCGCGTGCTGCTGGTGGCGCGGGGTCAGGGCGCCGGCCTCGACGCCGAGGCGCAGCGGGGCGCCATGGGCGCGTTCCGGGCCGCCTTCGAAGCCGCCCACCCCGGCCCGGCCCGGCTGCTGCTGAGCGGACCGGGCGTCTTCGCCGCCGCCGCCGCGACGCAGATCCGGGGCGACGTGGAGATGATCACCCTGGCCTCGGCGGCGCTGCTCGGGGCCTTTCTGTACTGGCGCTTCCGGTCGCTGATGCTGCTGGGCCTGGTGGCGGTGCCGCTCGCGGCGGCGACGGTGGCCGGCTATGCGGCGGCGGCCGCTCTCTTCGGCTCCGTCCACGCCATTTCGCTGGGCTTCGGCATGACCATGCTGGGCGTGACGGTGGATTATCCCATCCTGCTCCTGACCCTGCGCCGGCCGGACGAGACCCTGCCGGCGGCGGCCGCCCGCATCTGGCCGACCCTGCGCCTCGCCGCCGTCGCCGCCACGGCCGGGCTGCTGGCCATGCTGGGATCGGGGTTGCCGGGTCTGGTCCAGATCGGCGTTTTCGCCGG
>JAQGHZ010000537.1 GCA_028291485.1 Rubritepida sp.
ACCGCCCAGCAGGTCCGTCACCCCCGGATGCAGCGGCACAGGGATGCCCAGCCCCGCGCTGCCGGGCGCCACCATCAGCGCCAGCGGCTCGCGCTCGCGTGCGCCCACGCGGCCCAGCACCGCCTCCACGATGCGGCGGGCCTCCGCGGCGGTGAGGCCGTCATCGGCCATCAGCAGGGCCGCGACGGCGAGAGTCGGGACTGCCGCGGATTGGCCGGCATAGGCGCCGACCGGCACCGGCAGCGGCACCAGCCCGCGCTCGCGTAGCGCGTCACCCAGGGCGGAATCGATCGGGAGCAGCCGCAGCGGCGCCGCGCCGAAAGCCTCGACCACGGGAGGAAACGGCGCCGCGCCCACCAGCATCACCGCATCCACGCGGCCCGCCGCCAACGCGGCCAGGGCCGCGCGCGGCTCCAGCGCATCCGTCCCCGGCGGCTCCGCGACCACGACGCCTGCCGCCCGCAGTACCTCCGTCGCCGTGACGCGCGTGCCCGAGCCGGCGAGGCCGAGCGCCGCCCGGCGGCCCGCGAGGTCGGCGAGCCCCCGCGCCCGATCGTCGGCGCGCACCACGACGTGAAGCTGCTCGGGGAAGAGCGCTAGCAGCGCCCGCAACGCGAGATAGGGCCCCGCCTCCTCGAAGGCGCCGCGGCCCTCGACGGCCTGCGCCGCGACATCGGCCTGCACGAAGGCCAGGGTGGCCCGCCGCTGGCGCAGCAGCGCCAGGTTCTCCACGCTGCCCGCGGTCGAGAGCAGGGTCAGCCGCAGCCCCCGCCGCTGCATGTCCTGCGCGAGCGCCTGGGCCAGCCGCGCATAGGCGCCGCCGGGCGGGCCCGCGGCGAGGGGGTATCCGTCCGTGAGGCGCGCGAGCCGCGCCTCGATGTTGCGCTGCGCCGTCTCGAGTTCCTCCTCGATGACGCGCGAGCCGCTGGGCGAGGTGTTCGACGGCGCGGCCCGCAGGGTCTCGGCCAGCCGGGCGAGCAGCCGTTCCGGACCCGTGAGCTGCCCGGGCGGTCCCGCGACGCGGGCGTCGATGGGCCCCGCCGCGGCCGCCGCCGCCCATCGCGCGCCATCCCGCCGATAGGGCAGCGTGCCGAAGACAGTGAGCTGGTCGCCCGGCTGGTTCCCGCCCTGGGCCAGCCCCAGGATGCCGGCCGCCCCCGCCCCCATCACGCCCGCGAGGAGCTGCGCGTTCGGCCCGCCCCATTGGCCGAGGTCGAGCCCACGTTCGAAGCGCAGCCGGGCCTTGAAATGCACGATCCGCCCGCCGTCCAGGGTTTCCATGCGGCCCTGCCGCTCCAGCCCGGCCAGCACCAGGGCCTGTCCGGGGAAGGCGGCCTCCAGCCGGGCCTGGAGGTCGCGCTGGAGCTGCGCGCCGTCGGGCTGCTGCTCGCAGGCGGCGAAGAGCAGGAGCGCCAGGAGGGCGAGGAGGCGGCGCATCAGGCGAACCACGGCAGGGTCAGGAAGCCGGCCAGCACGCCAGCATTCACGAGGTCGATGAAGAAGGCGCCCGTCAGGGGCACGATCAGGCTCGCCGTCGGGCTCGGCCCGTGGCGCCGGGCCAGCGCCTGGGTGATCGCGACCGCAGTGGCGGTCGAGCCCATGCAGAAGCCGATCACGCCCGCGGCCATCAGCGCCGCGTCGTAGCTCCGGCCCATGCCGGGAAAGGCCACGAACATCGCATAGAGGGCGCAGGCCACGGTCTGCGCGATCAGGATCGCGGCCAGCGGGCCGGCTAGCGTCGCGAACTCCCACAGTCTGAGCTGCATCATCGCCAGCGCCAGGAAGAGGCCCAACGCCACGCCACCCAGCAGGTCCGTGGGGCCGGTGCCCATGGTCCAGAGCCCGGTCATCTGCAGGCCGTTGCGCAGCAGCACGCCCGCCAGCAGCGCCCAGACGAAGGAAGGCAGCGTCACCGGCCCGCTGGAGGCGAGCTCGGCCAGGTAGCTGCCGATCAGCATGCAGGCGGTGATGGCGGCCAGGGCCACGATGAAGCGGGTGACGTTGATGGGCTCCGCCTCGGCCGCCGCCTCCTGCGCGATATCCGCCGCCGAGCCCGAGAGCCTGAAGCGCGTGATGAGGATGTTGCCGACCGGCCCGCCCGTCAGGCCGCCCAGAACGAGGCCGAAGGTCGCCGCCGCCATCGCGATCGGCAGCGCGCCGCCGAGATTGTAGCTGGCGCCGAAGAGGTCGGCATAGGCGGCGCCCGTGCCGTGCCCGCCGACCAGGGTGATGGAGCCCACGATCAGCCCCATCGAAGGCGGCAGGTCGAGCGAAAGCGCGGTCGCGATGCCCACGACGTTCTGCAGCGCCACGAAGGGCGCCAGCACCAGCAGGTAGCGCAGCAGCACCAGTCCGCCGCGCGCGAGGTCACGGAAGTCGGTGGAAAGCCCGACGGTGGCGAAGAAGGCCAGCAGCAGCGGCCGCGACATCACGGGATCGAAGCGAAGCTCGAAGCCGGTCCAGGCCTGGGCCGCCCAGGCGCCGAGCGCGAAGATCAGCCCGCCCGTGACCGGATCCGGAATCGCGTAGCGCGCCAGCATCGGGACGGAGCGGTTCGCCAGCGTTCCCAGCAGGAGCACGCAGGCCGTGGCCAGCAGCGTCGCGATGATGTTCAGCGTCATGGCCGGGCCCGGACTTCACCTTGTGATTGGGCCCAGGTTGGACGCCGCCCCGCCGTCGCCGCAAGGGCACGATGCGGGGCGGCGCGCGGCGCTACTTCCACTTCGCCAGGTAGAACCGCGGCAGCTCGTCCGGAAACGCCATGAACTCGAGCTGGCGCGAGAAGGCGTAGGTGTTCACGTAGGTGTGCAGCGGCAGGTAGTAGGCCTGTTCCGTCGCGCGACGGATGGCGGCCGAATAGGCGCGCTTGCGCACCTCCTCATCCGCGCTGGAGCCGCCCTCGGCGAGGAGGCGGTGCAGCTCCGGGTCGCGCGCGTAGTCGTCGAGGCTGCCTTCGCCGAACCAGTTGGGCATGAAGGCCGAGACGTCGTTGATCGAGTAGCTGCCCCAGCTGCCCATCGACATGGCGAGCTCGCCGCGCCAGGAGCGCTGGATGAGGGCCGCCACCTGCAGCATGTTCAGGCGCGCGCGGATGCCGACGGCCTGCAGGTAGCTCTGCACCGCCTCGGACCACTGACGCGGCTGCACGTAGCTGGCGAGCTCGATGTCGAAGCCGTTGGGATAGCCGGCCTCGGCGAGCAGCTCGCGCGCCTTGGCGGGATTGTAGTCGTAGCGCACGGCGGCATCGCCGTCGCAGCCGAACTGCGAGGGGAAGCAGGGCGCCGGCGGCACGCGCGAGCCGCCGGTGACGAGGCGGTCGGCCATGCTCTGCCGGTCGATCGCATGCCACACCGCCTGGCGCACCTTCAGCTTCGTCATCGGGTTGTCCGCGCCGCTGCGGCCCGAGGCGTCGAGCATGAGGTAGCCCACGCGCATCGATTCCTGCCGCAGCGTCTGCAGCGTCGGGATGCGGTTCACGTTGGGGATCTGGTCCGGATTCATGTTCCAGATCCAGTCCACGCGCTGGGACAGAAGCTCGGTGAGCTCGGTCGCAGCATCGGTGACGAAGCGCGCGGTGATCTTGCGGATCGCGGGGCGTCCCTTGGGGCCGCCCTGGTAGTAGCCGTCGAAGCGCTCGAACTCGACGATCGAGGCGATATCCACGCGGGTGATCTTGTACGGTCCGGTGCCCACGGGTGCGCGCGCATAGCCCTCGGGCCCGACGCGCTCGCGATAGGCCTTCGGCCAGATGGGCCCGACCAGGGCCAAGTATTCGAGCGCGGCCGGCGTCGGGCGCTTCATGCGCAGGCGCACGGAAAAATCGCCGGTCTTCTCGACGTTGTCGATCCACGAGTAGTTGCTCGGGGTGGCGACGCGCGCCTCGGGCTTGCTCACCGTGTTGAGCGTGTAGACCACGTCATCGGCAGAAAAATCGCTGCCGTCATGGAACTTCACGCCCTGGCGCAGCGTGAAGTCGATGGTGGTGGTGTCGACGAGCTTCCATTCTGTGGCCAGCGCGGCAACGACGCGGAAGGTCTCGGGATCGCGGTGGACCAGCCCGTCCCAGGCCTGGTGCGAGAGGATCAGGCCGGTGCGCTGGTTGTTGAAATAGGCGTCGATGTTCGGGACGGAATCGCGGAAGACGACGCGCAGCGTATCGGCGCTGCGCTGCGCCTCGGCCGCGCCGGAGATGAGGGCGGGAAGTCCGAAGCCGCCGGCGGCGGCGATCCCCTTGCCGAATGTGCGACGTCCGATGGTCATGTCCCGAGCCTCCCGCTTTGTGCGGGCGGGAGCCTAGGGAGAAGGCGGCCTCCCCCGCAAGGGCCGGTCTACTCCGCCGCCTGCGACCTTGCGGTAAAGAAACGGTTTTCCGGCCGCGGCAGGCCGAGATGCTCACGTAGCGTCGTGCCCTCGTACTCGCGGCGGAAGAGGCCGCGGCGCTGCAGTTCCGGCACCACCTGCTCCACGAAGTCGTCGAGGCCGCCGGGCACGTAGGGGAACATGATGTTGAAGCCGTCGCAGGCGCGGGTCTCCAGCCATTCCTCCATCGTGTCGGCGATGGTCCTGGGCGTGCCCACGATCGCGGCGCCGCCATAGCCGCCGAGCCGCTGCGCCAGCTGCCGCACGGTGAGGTTGTCGCGCCGGCCCATGTTGATGGCGCGCTCGCGGCCCGACTTGCTGTTCTCCGTCTCCGGAATCTCCGGCAGCGGCGCATCCTGATCAAAGGCGCGCGCGTCCACGCCAAGAATACTGGAGAGCGAGCCGATCGCGCTCTCGTAATGTACGAGGCTGTCGAGATGGGCGCGCTTGGCCTTCGCCTCCTCGTCGGTGTCTCCGACCATGACGAGCGCGCCAGGCAGGATCTTGAGGTGGTCCGGGTTGCGGCTATATTGCGCCGCCCTGCCCTTCACGTCGGCGTAGAAGGCCTGGGCATCAGCGATCGGGCCGCCGGCGGCGAAGATCATCTCCGCCGTCTCGGCGCCGATCTGGCGGCCGGCCTCGGAGGCGCCGGCCTGCACGATCACCGGCCAGCCTTGCACCGGCCGCGCCACGTTGAGCGGGCCGCGCACGGAGAGCTCGGCGCCCTTGTGGTCGAGGACGTGCATGCGCGTCGGATCCCAGAAGATCCCGCTCTCCACGTCGCGGATGAAGGCGTCGTCGGCGAAGCTGTCCCAGAGGCCGGTGACGACGTCGTAGAACTCGCGGGCACGCTTGTAGCGCTCGCCATGGGCCATGTGCTCGTCATGGCCGAAGTTGAGCGCGGCGTCCGGGTTCGCGGTGGTGACGAGGTTCCAGCCGGCGCGGCCGTTCGAGATATGGTCGAGCGACGCGAACTTCCGCGCGACATGGTAGGGATCGTTGTAGGTCGTCGACGCGGTCGCGATCAGGCCGATGCGCTCCGTCACGGCCGCCAGCGCGGGCAGCAGAGTCAGCGGATCGAAGCTCGTGACCGTGTGGCTGCGCCGCAGGGATTCGATCGGCATGTTCAGCAGCGCGAGGTGGTCCGCCATGAAGAAGGCGTCGAACTTGCCGCGCTCCAGCGTCTGGATGAGACGCGCGAGGCGCGGGAAGTTGAAGTTCGCGTCCGGCCAGGCGCCGGGATAGCGCCAGGCCCCGGTGTGGATGGAGACGGGGCGCATGAAGGCGCCGAGGTGAAGCTGTCTGCGTTCGGCCATGGGTGTCTCCTTGGCGCGTGCGGGGAGTCAGAAGGCAGGCACCACGGACCCCTGGAACGTCGAGGCCACGAAGTCCTTCACTTCCTGCGTCTGATATGCGGCGAGAAGTCGCGTTGCCCAGGGGGCCTCGCGATCCTGCTGACGCACGACGACCAGATTGGCGTAAGGGCTGTCCGCGCTCTCGAGCGCGATGGCGTCGCGCACGGGGTTCAGCCCGGCCGGGATGGCGAAGTTCGTGTTGATGGTCGCGGCCTCCACCTCGTCCAGCGCGCGCGGAAGCTGCGCGGCCTCCAGCTCCACCACGCGCAGGCGGCGCGGATTGGCGGCGATGTCGGCGACGGTCGCGCGGAAGTCCGCGCCCTCGCGCAGGGTGAAGGCGCCGTTGGCGGCAAGCAGCACCAGCGCGCGGCCGCCATTCGTCGGGTCGTTCGGCACGGCGATGCGGCCGCCCTGCGGCACGTCGGCGAGGCTGCGGTGACGGCGCGAGTAGATGCCCATCGGGAAGATCAGCGTCTTGCCCAGCGCGACGAGCGGCAGGCGGCGGTCGCGCACCTGCTGATCGAGGAAGGGCTGGTGCTGGTAGCTGTTGGCGTCGAGGTCGCCGGCCGCCAGCGCGGCATTGGGCTGGATGTAATCCTGGAACTCGATGATGCGGATGGTGAGCCCGTCACGGGCGGCGATCTCGCGCACCTTCTCCATCACCTGGGCGTGCGGGCCGGCGGTGACGCCGACACGGATCGGACGCTGCGCGGTGCCGATGTCCTGCGCCTGCGCGGCAACCGGCAGCGCGAGGCCGGCGAGGATGAGGGGACGGCGGGAGATCATTTGAAAAACTCCGGAATCAGCGGTGGGAGACGC
>JAQGHZ010000546.1 GCA_028291485.1 Rubritepida sp.
TGCGGTTCTGGCTGCGCAGCTTGTCGGTGGCGATGTCGGGATCCTTCGCCTCCTCCTCGATGCCGAGCACCTTCACGATGCGCTCCCACATCACCTGGCCGCCGCCGGCGATGTTCATCACGCCGTCCGAGGTCTTGAACAGGCCGGTCGGGATGGTGGTGGGATGGTCATTGCCGGCCTGCTTCGGCACGTCGTGCTTCATGGTCCAGCGCGTGGCCTGGAAGTCCATCATGGCGATCATGGCCTCCAGCAGGCTGACATGGACCCAGCGGCCCTTGCCGGTCGTCTCGCGCTCCAGCAGCGCCACCATGATGCCGAGCGCGCAGTAGAGGCCGGCGGTGAGGTCGGCGACGGGGATGCCGGCCCGGACCGGGCCCTGGCCGGGCAGGCCGGTCACGGACATCAGCCCGCCCATGCCCTGGGCGATTTGGTCGAAGCCCGGGCGCTTGGCGTAGGGGCCGTCCTGCCCGAAGCCGGAGATGGAGCCGAGGATGATGCGCGGGTTCACCGCGGCCAGCGCCTCGTAGTCGATGCCGAGCCGCGTCTTCACGTCGGGCCGGAAATTCTCCACCACCACATCCGCCTCGGCGACCAGGCGCTTGAGGACGGCCAGGCCCTCGGGCGACTTCAGGTTCAGCGTCATGGCGCGCTTGTTGCGGTGGACATGCTGGAAGTCCGGCCCGTCGCGCTCGCCGCCGAGGCCCTTGCCGGTGTCCATCTCGTCCGTCGCCTCGATCTTGATGACGTCGGCGCCCCAGTCGGCGAGCTGCCGCACGCAGGTCGGGCCGGAACGGACGCGGGTGAGGTCGAGGATGGTGAAGCGGGATAAGGGCATCATGGGGCGTGTTCTCCGGAACTGGCGCGCATCTTCCACCGCAGGCGAATCGCTGCAACCCTGGGGGGAAGTTTTGCTGGCGGACCGATTCACCCGAGGCCCAAGAGGGGGCCTCGGGATCGGACCGCGAATGGAGGAACTGACATGTCCGACGAACTGCTGATCGAGAAGCGCGACGGGATCGTCTTCGTGACGCTGAACCGGCCCCAGGCCCGCAATGCGATGACCTTCCCGATGTACGAAGGGCTGGCGAAGCTCGCCACCGAGGCGAACACGGACGATAGCGTCAAGGTGATCGTCATCACCGGGGCCGGCGAGAAGGCCTTCGCGGCCGGCACCGACATCAGCCAGTTCTCCAACTTCAAGACGGCGGCCGACGCCCTCGCCTACGAGGAGAAGATCGACCGCATCATGACGGCGCTGGAGAACTGCCAGAAGCCGACCATCGCGGCGATCGCGGGTGCCGCGACGGGTGGCGGCGCGGCCATCGCGAGCGTGTGCGACCTGCGCATCGGCGCGGCCAATGCGCGCTTCGGCTTCCCGATCGCCAAGACGCTGGGGAACTGCCTCTCCATGGCGAACTACGCGCGGCTCGCTGTCATGATGGGGCCGACGCGGGTGATGGACCTCGTCTACACGGCGCGGCTGCTGGGCGCGGAGGAGATGAAATCCGTCGGCCTGCTCAGCGAGATCCTGCCGGACCACGCCGCGCTCCAGGCACGGGCGGAGGAGCTGGCGCGGGTGATCATGGGCCACGCGCCGCTCACCATGCGCGCGACCAAGGAGGCCATGCGCCGCCTGCGCGCGCCGCTGCGCGAGATCCACGGGGACGATCTCGTGGAGATGTGCTTCACGAGCAAGGATTTCGCCGAGGGCGTGGAGAGTTTTCTGGCGCGTCGGCCGGCGCAATGGACCGGCGCCTGAGGTGAGGTCTAGGCTTCCCCTACAACAATCGGAGGAAGCCCCATGAACACCCCACGCCGTAGCCTGCTGCTCGGCGCCCTGGCCGCGCCCGCCCTGGTGGGCGGCGCGCGCGGGCAGGCCACCTACCCCAACCGCAGCATCTCCTTTCTGATCCCCTTCGCGCCCGGCGGAGGCACGGATATCATCGCCCGCGCCCTGCAGCCGACCCTCCAGGAGGAGCTCAACGGCCAGGCCATCGCCATGGAGAACCGGCCCGGCGCCTCGGGCACGCTGGCCGTGGCTCAGCTCTCCCGCGCGCGGCCGGACGGCTACACCATGCTGATGACGACGGTGAGCGCCTCGGCCGTGGTGCCGCCGCTGCTCAACCCACCGCCCTACGACATCTATCGCGACCAGACGGCGGTGGTGCTGGCCGGCACGGTGCCGCTGGTCGCAGTGGTGCCGCTCACCTCGCCCGCGCAGGATTTCGACGGATTTCTGGCACATGCCCGCGCCAATCCGGGCGTGCTGAACTACTCGTCGTCGGGCGTCGCGACGCAGCAGCACCTGACGGCCGAGCTTCTCTCGGCCCAGGCCGGGCTGCAAATGACGCATGTGGCCTTCCGCGGCACGGGGCAGGCGGTGACGGAAATCCTGGCCGGCCGCATCGACATCGCCTTCGACACGCTGCCCACCTACCTGCCGCACATCCGCGCCGGCCGCGTACGCGCAATCGCCGTGACCATGCCCCAGCGCGTGGAGTGGCTGCCCGACGTGCCCACCATCGCCGAGCGCGGCTTTCCCGGATTCGATGCCAATGTCTGGTACATGATCATGGGTCCGGGCGGCCTGCCGCGGGAGATTTCCGCGCGCTGGGTCGCCGGCGTGAACAAGGCGCTGAGCGACCCTTCGGTGCGGGCCAAGGTGCGCGATGCCGGCTTCATCCCCGGCGGCGGCAGCCAGGAGGACGCGGCCAACCTGCTGCGCAGCGACGCGGAACGCTATGCCGGCATCATCCGGACGGCGGGGATCAGACTGGACTGACGGCGACGGTCCATGACAGCGTCATGCCGAAGGCATACCTCCGGCATGACGCCGCCTTTCAGGCCCGAAAAGTCCCTCACGAACCCCTCCGCCATCGGAATTCCCAACCGGTCTCTCAGCCGAAATCCCAGTCGACGGTCGCGGCGGCGAGGTCGATGAAGGCGCGCAGCTTCGCCGAGACCAGCCGCGCCGCCGGCCGGACGATCTGGATGGGGCGCATCGGCGGCTCGA
>JAQGHZ010000564.1 GCA_028291485.1 Rubritepida sp.
CTGGGCCAGCAGAAGCTGCTCGACATCACCCAGCCCGCCGGCATCGTGCTGACCAGCTACACGCCGGTCGGCAAGGGCGAGGTGCTGACGCATCCGGTGGTCCTGCAGATCGCCGAGGAGCATGGCGCGACTCCCGGACAGGTCGCGCTCGCCTGGCTGCTCTCCAAGGAGCTGGTCTCGGCGATTCCCAAGGCCCGCGGCGTCGAGCGGCAGGCGGAGAACCTCGCCGCCGCGAAGCTGAAGCTCAGCGAGTCGGACCTCGAGGCGATCGCCGCCCTGCCGAAGGACAAGCGCTTCGTGAACCCTGTCTTCGCCCCGGCCTGGGACCGCTGATCGGGCTTGCGGCGGGCTGTCCTCAAGGCTCAAACTCCGCCCGCCGGACCGGGCGCAGAAATCTGGCCATGGGCCTCTTGCGGCCCGCAACGACCCCCGGCATTCCGCGTTTGCGCGAGATGCCGTGGCCCCCCTCAGATCAGGACGAGGGCCGAGACGAGGAAAGGCTTTGATATGGCGGAAGCGGATGATGATGGCGAAGAGGTCGATCTCGGCATCAGCCTGGAGGTCGTGGCTACGATTGTGGATCTCGCCAATGCCGTTCAGGAGGCCGAGGAGGCCAAGATCGGCGATGACGACGACGACGAGCCGGAGGACGACGACGAGGAGGACGAGATCTCCGAGGAGATGCTCACCGATTACATCGACGAGCTGAACGAGGAGCAGCAGGTGGCGCTCATCGCGCTCGCCTGGGTCGGCCGCGGCGACTACGAGCCCGAGGAGTGGGCGGAGGCGGTGAAGCTCGCCACCGAACGCAATGTGAAGGGCGACGCCAGCACCTACCTCGCCGGCCTGGAAGGGCTGGGCGACCTGCTCTCCGAAGGCGTGGGCGCCTTCGGCCTCGCGATCGAAGAGGTGGATCGCTGACCGCGTCGGGGGGCCTTCGGGCCCCCTTCGCGGGCGTATCCCTGGAATGAAGGGCGGCGGCCATGGCCGCCCCCCTCAGGCGAGGCTCAGCAGCAGGGACGTCGCGCTGCGGGCTTCGTTGTTGAACACGGCCCGCGGCATCATGGCATGCACCTCGGCCAGGGTGAGCCACAGCATCCCGGGCTCCTGCTCCGCGACGCCCAGGTCCAGCACGCGGTAGCTCGCGATATCCCGGTAGAAGCGGCCGCCTTCGTCGGACTGCCGCACCTCCAGCCTCAACCGGCCTTCTTGTCCTTCCAGGCCCGGCGCGAGCTCGGCGCCGGCCAGCAGGCCCGGCTCCCAGCGTGGGCGGTAGCCGAAGAGCAGCAGGCCGTCCGCGCGCCCGCAGGGCAGGTCGATCACCTGCGGCTCCGCCTGATCGAAGATGGGCTGGTCCCAGCCGGTCACCTCGCGGGTGCGGGACCGGACCCGGATCTGCCGGACGGCCAGGCCGTCCTTCTCCAGGATCCGGTGCCGTCCGGGGTCGAAACCCCAGCCGGGCATGGCATCGAGCGCGACCGGCCGGACCTCCGGCCCGGCGGCCCGCGCGTCGTCCAGCGCCGCCGTGACGCGATCCCACATCCCGCGCCGGACCGGCGCCTGGAACGAGGCCCTCAGCTCGCGCGAGAACCCGTCCTCGCCGGGGAAGGGGATCCGCCCCGCGAGGCTCGGCCAGTCGCTCGTGCAGAGCACCGACCGGGTATCCGTGTTCACGAGGAAATCCTGGACGAGGAGCGCGCGCAGGGTGTCGAAGGGCACCCACCGGTGGAGCGGGCCCGGCTCCCCGATCGCGGGGGCGAGCAGCACCGCGTTGCGGTTGCGCTTGGCCAGGAAGCGCGAGCCCTGCTCGCTTTGCAGCGAGTCCGAGAGGAATGTTCCGCCCCCGCCGGCGAAGGGTGAGAAGAAGGGCGTGGCGGCGCCGCCATGGACGCGGTCGGCGTTGCTGGCCGTCGCCTGGCAGCTGGGGGCGAGCTGCACGAGGCCGACATTGCCGGGCTCCGCCTTGGCATGCATCAGGAAGTCCAGCCCTGCCCCGCCCCCTGGTCGCGCGATCAGGCCGAGCGTGCCGATCTCGCGCTGCTCGATGAAAGGGCGGGCGTCCTCCTGCCAGGCCAGCCCGACGACGTTGAAGAAGCGGTTCGTCGCATGCCGGATCGCCCCCTCGCGCCAGGACCACGCGCCGGACCCGGCGAGGGCGATGTCCTCGAGGCTTCCCGCGTCCCGCTCCACGATCTCGGCCAGCCATCCGGCGACGGCGTCGGGATGCGTGAGCGTCATGCGGAGGGCAGCTCGGTCTCGGGGATCTGCCGGAACTCGCTACGGCCGCGGCGCGCGAGGAAATCGCGAAGGAAGCCGGTTCCGTGATGCGCCACCGCCTCGGCGCGGGCGGCCGCGTCGTCCAGCACCGCCGCGATCACGCGATCGGCGAAGAGGGAGAAGCCGCTGCCCGGCCGTCCCACGGCCCGGAGCGCCAGGGCGATCCTGCGCGCGCCGGGCGGCGCGTCGGCGGGGATCTCGGGGAAGATGCGGTCCAGCAGGCCCAGCAGCGGGGGCGCCGCATAGTGCTCCAGGATCTGCGCCAGCTCGATCTGCGCGCGGTTCCGTGTGGTCGGCGACGGATGGCTGAGGTTCGCCTCGCCGAGGATCCGCCAGAGGGTCAGCGGCTCGGGCAGGATGCGGAAGGCGCCGAGCGCGGCCATCCGCACCCACAGGTCGAAGTCGCCGAGCTGCACCAGGCTCGCCCGGAAGCCGCCGAGCGCCACGAGGTCGGATCGCCGCACCATGGCCGAGCTGATGATGAGGCAGTTGCCGATGTCGAAGAAGCGCCGCAGCCAGGCGGCGGCCGGCCGCTCCTCGTGCGAGAGGAGCTTCTCCGCCAAGTCTCCGCCGGTCGGGCGGCCTTCGGCATCGACGGTCTCGGCCCTGGTGAAGCAGGCGGCGGGGCGGTCGCGGCTCTCCATCGCCTCGACCTGCCGTTCGAGCTTCCCCGGCCGCCAGATGTCGTCGGAATTCTGGAAGGCGACGTAGCGGCCGCGGGCCCGCGACAGGGCCAGGTTGCGGGGATGGACGGCGCGGTTCGCGGGGAGGCGGAGGAGGGTGAGCCGGGGGTCGCGCAGGGCGCCCACGATCTCCGGCGTGGCGTCGGTCGAGGCGTCGTCGACGACGATCAGCTCCAGGTCGCGCAGGCTCTGGTCGAGGACGCTACCGACCGCCTCCGCCACGAAGGGGGCGTGGTTGAAGGAGGGGAGGATGACGGAGACCAGGGGCCGGCGTCTCAGGACGTTTCTCATGGGGTCGGCGTGCCGATGGGTTCCGGGCCTGGACCAAACGATGCGTGAGCGAAAGCGAACGCATCATGGCCCAGGCTGTTATTTTAACGCGTGATTCAGACCTTCGGCACTACGCGCCTTCGGTTATCACGCTTCAGGTCGACCACTCGGGCAGCGCGGTCTGCGCCCGGGCGAAATCCTCGGGCGTGCCGATGTCGATGAAGCGCCCGTCCACCGTGAAGCCGCGGATGTCGAGCCCTTCCGGCCGCTCCAGGATCTCCTTCTCGAAGGAGAAGGCGCCCGCGATCGGGCGCTTGGCCAGAAGCTCCCGCCGGATCAGGTAGATGCCGGAATTCACCAGCCCCGGCCCGTGCTCGCCCTTCTCGCGCAGGCCCACGAGGCGCCCATCCTGCAACACCACGCTGCCGTAGCGCGCCCGGTCCTCGACCGGCCGCACCGCGAAGACGAGATCCGCCTCGGGGGCCGCCTGCGCCATGGCCGCGTAATTCGCGCCCTGCCAGGTGTCGCCGTTCAGGGCGAAGACGCGCTCGCCGGTTGTCGCGGCCATGGCCGCCCAGAGCGAGCCGCCCGTGCCGAGCGGTTCCTCCTCGCGCACATAGGCGACCTCCATCGCGCCATGCCGCGTGCCGATCGCCGCCTCCACCATCTCGCCGAGGTAGCCCGTCGCCAGCACCACGCGCCGTAGCCCGCCGTGCTCCAGCGCGTCGAGCAGCCAGGCGAGAAAGGGCCGGCCGGCCACGGGGGCGAGCGGCTTGGGCACGTCGCTCACCACGGCGCGCAGCCGGGTGCCGAAGCCCCCGGCCAGGACGATGGCCTCCTCGGGAAGCATCAGGCGTCCTTCGGGAAGATCGCTTCCTCAATCATCGCGCAGATGGCGTGGCCCAGCACCTCATGCCCCTCCTGGATGGAGGGGGTGGAGGGGCTCGGGACCATCACCGTCACGTCGCAATGCTCTGCCAGCACGGCGGCGCCGGGCCCGTTGCCGGTGAAGCCCACGCAGGTGATCCCGCGCTCCTTCGCCGCCTTCATCGCGGCCAGGATATTGGGCGAGCGACCCGAGGTGGTGAGGCCGAAAAGCACATCGCCCGCCACGCCCAGCGCCTCCACCTGGCGCGAGAAGACGCGCTCGTAGCCATAGTCGTTGCCGATGGCGGTCAGGATGGAGCTGTCGGTGGTCAGCGCGATCGCCGCCAGGCCGGGCCGGTCGTAGTAGAACCGGCTGACGAGCTCGCCCGCCCAATGCTGGGCGTCGGCGGCGCTGCCGCCATTGCCGCAGATCATGACCTTCCGGCCGGCCCGCAGCGCCGCGATGCAGAGGTTGGCGGCCTGGGTCGCGGCGTCGATCATCGCCTGGTCCACGGCCATGCGGCCCATCAGCGCGGCCGTCGCCTGCACCGCGCCCAGGATCGTCCTCTTCTCGGCCATGCCGCGCACTCTTCCCTGAATCCGGGGGTTCTATCGCGCCGTTGCCGTCGAAAGGCCAGGGGCCCCTTGCGGACAGGCCCGGATCAACGGTCCGATGCAGAATCCGGCTGCAAGGCAGCCGGCGCCGCCCAACGGACCTCCCGGCTCAGGGCCCCAGTGGCGCGGCGAAGCCAAGCCGCCGGAGGCGGCGCCCGGCGTTTGAGGGCGTCAAACAATCCCGTAGCGCCCCAGCCAGTCCAGGTCCGGGCACAGCAGAAGCTCGTCCCGCCGGTCCGGGCGCATCAGCGCGCGCCGCAAGGCCGCGTCGAGGGCGACATCGTCGAGCAGCACCCGCGGCTCATGCGCCGCGTCGAAACCCACGACATGCGGGAAGGCCGCGACGCAGGCCGAGAGCAGCGCATGCGGGCCGGCCGGATCGGCCACCAGCTCCGTCAGGTCGAAGCCGATGACCGTGAACGTGCCGCGCTCCAGCAGCCAGGGCGCCATCTGGGTCGCCAGCCGCACCGCGCCCCGCCCGCCCAGCCGGAGCAGGTCCAGCCGGTCCAGCCCCTCGCGCGCCAGGGCGGCCGGCACCTCGCCGAGCGGCACCGCCCGCGAGGCGGCCCGTGCCAGCCCGTTGCCCACCAGGTTCTCCGCCAGCGCCGCCGCCTTGCGCAGCGAGTCCTCGTGGGCGATCAGCGCCGCATGGCCCGGCGCGCCGGTGGCCAGCCCGAGCGTGGCGACCCCGATCCCCGCGCCGTCCTCGACGATCACGCGGCCCTCGCCGCCATCGGGCCAGACGGCGCGCAACAGCGCGGCCCAGCGCGGCGCGAAGCCGGGGGCGGCGAGGAATTCCGGCTCGCGGCTGTCGCCCGTCAGCGTCACCTCGCCGCCCGGCAGCCGCAGGACCCGGCTGCGCGGCCCCTCGGGCTGGGGCAGGCGATGCGCGATGGAGGGGCTGGCCAGCAGCACCTGCCGCAGGACGCGCAGGCTCGGTGCGCGCAGCCGCAGCTCCTCGATGGCCCCGGGGTCGGGCAAGGCGCCGTCGCGCAGGGTCAGCGCGGCCCTCGCCGCCTCGTCGGTCGCCCGGTTCTCGATCCAGTGGCCGCGCTCCGGAAAGCCCGCGAGCGCGAGACCGGCGATCTCCGGGCTGGTCAGGATGCCGTCCATCAGCCCCGCGACGCTGCCCGTTCCGCACCAGGCGTCGAGCACCGTCTCGCTCTCCGGCTCGCGGCCGAGCAGGAAGCGATAGGCCCAGCGAACCGTCTCGGGCTCCAGGCGTTCGTTCACGGGGGCGTCCAGGGGGCGTTCAGGGGGGCGCTCACGCCCAGCGCTCCACCCAGCCGAGGTCGTGGCACAGCACCACGTCGTCCACCCCGCCGCGCCGATTCAGCACGGCATGCAGCAGCCAGGGCAGGCCCTCGGCGCCGGTGAAGGGCAGCGGGTTGCCGTCATCGTCGAAGCCGACCAGGTGGGGGAAGGCGGCGTGCCATTCCTCCAGGACGGCCAGGGGGTTCTCGCGGGCCACCGTCATCAGCGTCCAGAGGTTGAACTCGGCGAAGACCATCGGCCGGTCGCGCCGGATGGCCTGGGCGGCGCCGATCATGGCGGCGGTCTCATGGCCGTCAGCCGCGAGGCGCAGAAGGTCCAGCCGCTCCAGCCCCTGCTCGGCCAGGATGCCGTCGAGCCGGCGGCGGGAGAGGTCCGTCCGGTCCTCGGCGCCCAGGGCGGTCTCGGCGAGGCGGGTCTCGTGGAGCTCGTTGGCGGCAAGGTTGTGGCGCAGCAGGGCCGCCGCCTCGGCCTCCGGCTCGATGCCGAGGAGGCAGGCGTGGTAGGGCAGGGCCGCGGCCATCGCGATCCCCGCGATGCCGCTTGCCGCATGGGCGTCCACCAACACGCGGCCGGCGCCGCCGTCGGGGAAGGCGGCGGCCGCTACCCGTGCGAGGCGCTCGATCCGCGGATCCTGCAGGTCCTGGGCGAGGTAGTGCCAGGATGACTCGCGCCCGGTCGCGCGCAGGGTGAAGCGCTGGCCGAGCAGGTGGAACCCCTTCTCCTCGCGCGATTCGGGTTCGGCCGGGATCTCGCCGGCCCGGATCCACTCGAGCAGGCTGCGACGGAAGCTGGCGGGGCTGGCATGGGCGCGGAGAGCCGCCGCGACCTCTTCCTCGCTGGGGTCGGCGCCGCGCAGGAGCCGGTAGGCCGCGGTCACGGCGGCCGGCGGCAGGAGGGCGCGCATCCAGGGGGCGGTGGCGGCTTGGCCGGCCTTCGACGGGGACAGGGCCTCGGGGGACGTGGCGAGGGCGTTCAGGAGGTCGCGCGGCGGACGGTGGCTCCAGGCCTCGGTGACCGCCTCGTTCTCGGCATCGCGGCCCAGGACCATCCGATAGGCCCAGCGCACGTTCTCGGCGTCCTGGGTCACGTCGTGGCCTGCTCCATGCCGATGTTTTCCGCGCTAAAGCATTCATCGTCAAGCAATAGGGGCCTGACTTGGGCGCTGACGGGCTGCTGAAAAACACGTCTTTGGGGCGCTTTTGAGGCGAGAGCGCTGCGCCCTCCCGCCCTCACGGCCGGGGATTTTGATCCCTCACCCGTTAGCGGCGACGCTCTGTGTCGCATGGGCGGATGAGGTGCTCGCGGGATCCTCGATCTGCTGTCGAGAAGGCGGTCCGGTCCAAGGTGATTTGACGGCCTCGCCCGCGAGGCTGTGGAGCGCTCGCGGCGCTGATCCCACGGTCGGCGAATTTTACGGGGTTCCCCAACCGATTTGCGGACCTTTGATAAGCTGCTGATTTTGAGAAGTTAAATTTTACGGCATGCAACTTGCAAACACAACCTGCACGTGTAGAGCGACCGCCGTCCTGTCTCGGCCAGCACCGGCTCCTTCGATGGAGGACGGGTTCGCTATTCCCTCGGCATGGTCACCGAGGTCGGCACGATCACTTCGCGAGCGGCAGGGCTCTTGCGCGCACGCCCTGACCCATCATGCCGGCGGTGCCACGCTCGCAGCGAGCGCGGACCGCCGGAGCCATCAGCCGCGCCAAGCAAGGGAGCAAGTGACATGGCCAACATAACGGAAACCGCGAGAGGCTTCTTCGACGCCGTGGAGACCGGCAAGGGTTGGGCGGCAGCGGGAACCTACTGCACGCCGGACGCAACCTTCGCCGCGCAGGCCGAACCTCTGGCGGACATCAAGACGCTGGAGGCCTATGCCGAGTGGATGCGCGGGCTGCTGACCTTCATCCCCGACGGCCGCTACGAGGTGCGCTCCTTCGCCACCGACCTGGATCGCAGCAGCGTGTGCGCCTATGCCGTCTTCTCCGGAACCCACTCCGCCGAGGGTGGCCCTTGCCCGCCCACGGGCAAGAGCACGCGCTCGGACTACGTCTACGTCATGGAATTCGCAGGCGGGAAGATCCGCCACATGACGAAGATCTGGAACGCGGGATGGGCCATGCGCGAACTTGGCTGGATGTGAGGCCACGCTCGCCGGCGCTGGAACGCATGCCACGGATAGGTGGTGAAGGGGCGGAGCCCCTCGACGGCGCAGCCGTGGTTTTCAGGCGATCTCGCGGATCAGCTTGCGGCGGACGGCGGTGCCGAAGGCCTCGAAATCCTCGGCCACGATCATGAAGGCGCCGTCGCCGCCGATCACGTTCTGCTGGAAGTACTGGTCGAGCGCGATGGAAGGCATGCGCCCGAAGGTCGGCCGGTCGTTCACGATGGGCAGGCCGTTGATGACGATGCCCTCGGCCACCGCCTCGTCGCGCGCCGATTCCGCCGGCCGGCCGGAATTGTTCACCCCGTCGCCCGAGACGTCGATGACGCGGCGCGTGGCCTCGTAGGGCGCCTCGTCCAGGGTCCGGCGGGCGAAGTCGATGCCGCCGGAGATCGAGGTCCAGGAGAGCGAGTTGCGCGGCGCCTCGGCCAAGGCGGAGGACCAGGCGTCGGCGTCGTGCTGGTTGGCGATGCGCGTCCAGGGCAGGACGAGGCGCTGGTACTCGAAGCCGGCCCATTCGACATAGGCCAGACCGATGGCACCGATCATGCCGCGGCGGATGACCTCCACCACGCGCGGGTCGGTGATGCCGTTGCGGTAGCCCTCGCGCTGGAGGCGGGCCTCGTCCTCGTCGATCGAGCGGCTGACGTCCACGGCCAGGACGAGGAGGACATCCACCGGCTCGGGTTGCGCCCGCGCGGGACGCGCCGTCCAGAGCGCCGGGGCGGCGGCGGAGGCGGCGAGGAGAGAGCGACGGCGCATGCGACGAGACTCCACGGGGGAGGTGCCATGGAACCGCTCATGCGGGCGTCAATGCAATCTTTAGTTGCGGTGCGGCTACAGCTCGCGGACGACCGCGGCGCAGACCCGGTCCACCTCTGCCTCGGTCAGGTAGGGGTGCATGGGCAGCGACATCACCTGATGGCAGAGCGCTTCGCTGACCGTGAGCGCCGGCGCGGCGGCGAGGC
>JAQGHZ010000574.1 GCA_028291485.1 Rubritepida sp.
CCGCTGTATCGTCCACGAGCAGTTCCAGCCGCCGCGGCCCCGGCGTGCGATGGGATTTCAGGACCTCGAAGCACCAGGCGCGCAGCACGGCGCCGACGCCCAGGCCGATCGCGATTTGCGCCGGCAGCCCGCGTGCATCCAGCGCCACGCGCGCCGAGGCGCCCGCCGCGGCGATGCAGGCGGCGCCCACGTCCTCCCATTCCGCGGCGGTGGAGGCATGGTCGGCGCCCACCCAACGCTCCCCGGGCGCAAGCTCCAGCACCTCGCCGCGCTGGCCGCGAAAGCCGGAAGGATGCGGCGCGCCCTCGACGATGGGGCGCAGCAGGACCGCGGCCTCGGACGGCTCGCGCCGTAGCCGGAGCGACCTCAAGGCGCGGGGAAGCGCCCGGCGGCGCTCCCGCGCGTCTGCCGCTTCGCCTGCGCGCACTTGCCTCGCGGGCCCGCGGGATCGCTCGCCGAGCGCATCCCGATCACAGCCCGCCGGTTTTCAACCCTCGTAATGGTCCGCCACCAGGCGATCGAGCATCCGCACGCCGTAGGCCGTGGCGCCCTTGGGGATGGTCGGCGCGTCCTTGCTGCTCCAGGCCGTGCCGGCGATGTCCAGATGCGCCCAGGGCCGGCCCTGCACGAAGCGCTGGATGAACTGCGCCGCCGTGATCGAGCCGCCCGCCCGCCCGCCGCCGACATTCTTCATGTCGGCGATGGCGGATTTGATCTGCTTGTCGTAGGCCTCGCCCAGCGGCATGCGCCAGGCGAGTTCGCCGGTCGCGGTGCCGGCGGCCGTGAGGCGCTGCGCCAGCTCGTCGTCATTGGAGAAGAGCCCCGCATGCTCGTGGCCGAGGGCGACGATGATGGCGCCGGTCAGCGTGGCCAGGTCCACCATGAACTTCGGATCGTACTTCTCGATGGCGTAGTGGATCACGTCAGCCAGCACGAGGCGGCCTTCGGCATCCGTGTTGATCACCTCGATGGTCTGGCCCGAGGCGGAGGTCACCACGTCGCCGGGGCGCTGGGCGTTGTCGCCCGGCATGTTCTCGACGAGGCCGATGAGGCCGACCACGTCGCACTTCGCCTTGCGCCCGGCCAGGGCGGCCATGAGGCCGGTGACGGTGCCGGCGCCGGCCATGTCCCACTTCATGTCCTCCATGCCGCCGGCCGGCTTGATGGAGATGCCGCCGGTGTCGAAGGTCACGCCCTTGCCGATGAAGCAGACGGGCTTTTCCGCCTTCTTCTTGCCGCCGGTGAGGCCGTTCCAGCGCATCACCACCATGCGCGCCTCGTTGATGCTGCCCTGGGCCACGCCGAGCAGGGCGCCGAAGCCGAGCTTCTTCAGCTCCTTGGGGCCGAGCACGTCGACCTCGAGGCCGAGGCTGGTCAGCTCCTTGCAGCGATCGGCGAATTCGGCGGGGAACAGCACGTTCGGCGGCTCGGAGACGAGGTCGCGGGTGATGAACACGCCATGGGCCACGGCCTTCATCGGCGCATAGGCGTGCTTCGCCTCGGCGTGGTCGGCCGCCAGGATGGTGATCTTGTCGAGCTTCGGCTTGTCCTCCGCCTTCTCCGTCGTGCGGTAGCGGTCGAAGCGATAGGCGCGCAGCGCGGCGCCCATGCCGATCGCGGCGGCCTGGGTCGCGGTCAGCCCGTCGGCCGCGACGGTGCAATGCGCCTCGCCCGAGACCTGCGGAAAGAGGCTGCCGCCGAGCTTCTCGGTGTCGAGGCGCGCGGCGGGGCCCATGCCCATCACCACCAGCTTGGTGACGGTGACGACCGGCGCCCAGAGCGTGACCGTCTGGCCCTTCTTGCCCTTGAAGGCCGCCGCCTCCAGCGCGCGGGTCAGGCCGCCTTCCATCTCGGTGTCCAGCGCGGCGGCAAGGCCGGCGGGGGCGGCGCCCTCGGGGATCAGGAGGACGAGCGCGCCGGATTTCGGAAGCGCCGGTTTGGCGAAGGCGATGTCGAGCATGGGGGTTCCCGGCTTTCCTAAGTTGGAAAGGACAATAGGGTCGCCCTTGCCTTGCGTCATCCCATGAGCCGGCGATAGACCGGGGGGATGGACACCGACGCCCTGCTCGAGCTCGCCGTGGGACTCGCCCGCGATGCGGGCGGGGCCATCGAGGCCGTGCGCCGTGCCGGCTTCGTCATCGAGCGCAAGGGCGACGCCAGCCCCGTCACGGCGGCCGACCGGCTGGCCGAGGGGATCATCACCGAGGGGCTGCTGAAGGCCCTGCCGGACTGGCTCGTGGTCGGCGAGGAGGCCTGCGCCGACAGCGGCATGCCGGCGCCGGAGGAGACGTTCTGGCTGGTCGATCCGCTCGACGGCACGCGCGAATTCGCCGCCGGACGTGACGAATATGTCACCTGCATCGCCCTGATCCGGGCCGGACGGCCGGTGCTGGGCGTGATCGGCGTGCCGTCGCGGGGCGACGTCTATGCCGGAATCGTGGGCCAGGGGCCCGGGGGCGGGGCAGGGAGCGGCCCGGGGGGCGGAGCTTGGCTCGAGCAGGACGGCGTGCGCCGGGGCATCGCGGCGCGGATCCCGCCGCGGGAGGGTCTGCACCAGCTCGATAGCCGCTCGCACCGCGACGATGCCGCGACGGAAGGCTTCTGCCGGGACCTGCACATCGCGCGGACGACGCGGATGGGGTCGGCGCTGAAATTCGCCTGGATGGCGGAGGGCCGGGCGGATGTGATGCCGCGGCTCAGTTCCGGCATTATGGAATGGGACACGGCGGCGGGGCAGGCCCTGCTGGAGGCGGCGGGCGGACGTGTCGTGGATGCCGCCGGCGAGCCGCTGACCTACGGCAAGCCAGGCTACCGGAACCCGGGCTTCGTGGCCTGGGGCGCGATGCCGCGCGTATGAAGGCCACCCGATGACCGTCCTTCTCGACGACCCGCTGGACGCCGCGGCGTTGATCCGCGCTGGCGAGCTCGTCGCCTTCGCGACCGAGACGGTGTACGGCCTCGGCGCCGATGCGCGGAACGGCAAGGCCGTGGCCGGCATCTTCGAGGCCAAGGGCCGGCCGCACTTCAACCCGCTGATCTGCCACTTCCCCGACGCCGAATCCGCCTGGGCCGAGGTCCGCCCC
>JAQGHZ010000590.1 GCA_028291485.1 Rubritepida sp.
CCCGCCATGTGCCCCGGCACGCCGCCGATGCCGAAGGCGATGGCCGCGATGCCCATGTGCTCGATGCTGCTCCAGCCGAAGAGGCGCTTGGCGTCGCGCCGGCGCCACAGCGAAAAGCCCGCCAGCAGCAGCGAGGCGAGGCCCAGCGCGATCAGGAAATTGCCAGGCGGGATGACCTCCGCATTCGCTGATACGACCGCCTTGCCGCGCAGGATGCCGAGCATGGCCGCATTCAGCAGCAGTCCCGAAAGCACGGCGGCGATGGGCGTCGGCCCCTCGGCATGCGCGTCGGGCAGCCAGGAATGCAGCGGCACCAGCCCCGCCTTGGTGCCGAAGCCCACCAGCAGGAAGACGAAGGCCAGGTTGAGCAGCGCCGGGTCCGCCCCCTTCGCGGCCAGGCGCAGCGCGGCGAAGGAGAGCTGCTCGCCATGGCCCAGCAGCGGCTGCGCGGCGAGCGCCAGCACGATGATGCCGAAGAGCGCCAGCGCGATGCCCACGCTGCACAGGATGAAGAACTTCCACGCGGCCTCGAGCGCGGCCGGCGTCCGGGGCAGCGCCACCGCCAGCACGCAGGCCAGCGTGCCGGCCTCGATCGCCACCCACATGATGCCGAGATTGTCGGACAGCAGCGCCAGGAAATGCGTCGCCATGAAGCCCTGGAAGGCCGCGTGGAACCAGCGCGTGCGGTGGCGGTCGAAATTCTCGTGCGCCACGTCCTGGGCCGAGAAGATCGCGGTGCCCAGGCCGACGATGGCCGCGATCAGCACCAGCGGCTGGTTCAGCGCGTCGGGGCGCAGCAGGCCCTCGCCGCCCGAACCTTCCGCGAGCAGCAGCAGCGCCAGGGCCAGCGATCCCGCTGACGCCGCGACGTTCAGCCGCACGGCCTGCCCCGGCAGCGCGATCAGCAGCAGCGCCGCCAGCAGCGGCAGCAGGACGATGAGGGCGGCGAGGCTCATCGGCCCTCGCCCCGGTGGGTGTGCAGCATGTCGGTGTCGAGGCTGTCGAAGCGCTCGCGCAGCAGCCGCGCGAAGAAGCCCGCGATGACGATGACGACCAGCACGAGGCCCGCCGTCGAGAGCTCGATCACCAGCGGCATGCCGGCCACGCCCACGGCGCCCAGCACCAGCCCGTTCTCCAGCGTCATCAGCCCCGCCACCTGACCCAGCGCGCTGCGCCGCGTGATCATGGTCAGCAACCCCAGCAACACGATGGAGAGCGCCATGGCCAGGTCCTCGCGCGCCAGGGCCCGCGCGCCGGTGGTCGCCGGCAGCACGACCAGGATGGCCAGCGCCACCAGCAGCACGCCGCCCAGCATGCTGAGGCCGATGCTCTGCGCCGGCTCCACGGCGCGGTCGGGCATGCGGCTCTGCATCATCCGGCGCAGGAAGAGCGGGATGGCGATGCCCTTGGCCGCGAGCGCGATGAGGCCCGTGGCGTAGAGCTGAGGCGCGCCCTGCACGTAGCCCTGCCAGACGGCGGCGGCGGCGAGCAGCACGCCCTGCAACGCCAGCGCGTTCACCAGCGCGGCCGTGCGCCGCTGGTAGAGCAGCACGAAGGAGACGAGCAGCATGGCGCCGCCCAGCACATGCGCCACGTCGTAGGGGAGCTGGCCGAAACCCATCAGGCCTCCGATGGCCAAAAGGGCGACGACGGAGGCGGCGAAGGCCGCGGAGAGCTGAATCGGAGGCGCATCAGGCCAGCCCTGTCGAGACGAAGATCAGCGCCGCGGCCAGCAGCGCCAGCAGCAGCGCGGCGCCGAGAAAATCCGGAACGCGGAAGACGCGCATCTTCGCGACGGCGCTCTCGAAGAAGGCGAGCCCGAAGGCCAGCAGCGCCATCTTGACCACCCAGAGACCCAATCCGATCGCCCAGGCCAGCGGCCCGCTCCCCGCCGGCGCGGTGCCGAACGGCAGAAAGATCGCGGCGAGCAGGGCGAACCAGAGCGTCAGCTTCAGCGCCGCCTGCATCTCCCAGACGGCGAGGTGCCGGCCCGAGGCCTCCAGCAGCATCGCCTCATGGACCATGGTGAGCTCCAGATGCGTCGCCGGATTATCCACGGGGATGCGGGCGTTCTCGGCCAGCATGACGCCGACCAGCGCCAGCCCGGCGAAGAGCAGCGAGACGCGCATGCCCATGGCGCCTTCGCGCAGGGCCGCGCCGATCGCGTCGATGTTGGAGCCGCCGGCCAGCACGGCGAAGACCATCACGCAGACCAGCAGCGCCGGTTCGGCGAAAACGGCGAAGGTCATCTCGCGCGCGGCGCCCATGCCGCCGAAGGGCGTGCCGGCGTCGTGGCCGTTCAGCGCCAGCGCGACGCGGGCCAGCGCCAGCAGCCCGCCGATCAGCACGAGGTCCGCCATGGGCGCCAGCAGCATGCCCTGCGCGAAGCTCGGGATCAGTGCCGCGGCCAGCGCCGTGGCGCCGAACGCCAGGTAGGGCGCCACGCTGGACACGAGGCTCGCGGATTCGGCCAGGACCGGGCGCTTGCGCAGGAGCTTGAGGAGGTCGCGCCAGGGTTGGAGGAGATGCGGCCCGCGCCGCCCCATCAGGCGCGCCTTCAGCCAGCGCACCACGCCCACGATCACCGGCGCCGCCGCGAGGATCAGCGCGACATGCAGGATCTGCGTGATGAGGCTGCCGAAGGCCACGAGCATCAGCCGCGCTCCAGCAAGGCGACGAGCGCCAGCAGCACGACCAGCGTGCCGAAGGAAATGGAGAGGTAGACGCGCAGCGTCAGGTTCCGGAGCAGTTCCGCCTCGCGGGACAGGGTCCGGCGGAGCCGCGTCAGCGGTTGCAGGACATGGGTGAAGCCGCGGTCCTCCGCCTCCACCCGGAGCGCCGCGGGCAAGGCCGAGCCCGGCGGCGCGACCTCGTGCCGCTCGACGATGCCGAGCGCGATGGCGCCAAGGCTGCGCCGGATGGGCTGGCCGAGGCCCGCGGCGCTCACCTGGCTCAGCGGATCGCCGAAAGGCAGGTGGGCCGGCGGCGGCATGAAGCCGCCATCCCAGGCCGGGCCGCGCGTGGGTTCCAGCTTCGAGCGGCGCCGCACCGCGAAGGCGATCAGCACGACCGCGAGTGCCAGCAGGCCGGCCACCGCCCAGGGCGCGTAGCGAGCTCCCACCTCGCCCAGCACCAGGTCGAAGCCCGTGACCGGCGCATGGGCATTGGCGCCCAGCAACACGCGGATCGCGCCCCCGCCGAGCGCCAGCATGGGCGCGGCCAACACGGCCAGGAGCGCGCTGGCCGCGGCCGGAATCAGCAGCGCGGCCCGCATCAGCCCCGTCGCGTCCCGCGCGCCGGCGGCCATGGGCGTGCGCGGCCGGCCGAGGAAGACGAGGCCGAGGAAGCGCACCATCGCCGCCGCCGCCAACCCGATCGCCATCCCCGCCACCGCCAGCGTCGCCGCCGCGAGGAGCTGGACCGACATCTCGGCCACCCGCCACCCCTGGATCAGCGATTGCAGCAGCAGCCACTCGCTGGCGAAGCCGGAGAAGGGCGGCAGCGCGGCGGCCGAGGCCGCGCCCAGCATGGCGCAGCCCGCCACCCAGGGCATGCGGTGGATGAGGCCGCCCAGCCGGTCCGGATCGCGGCTGCCGGCGAGGCTCGCCACGGCACCGGCGCAGAGGAAGAGCAGCGACTTGAACCCCGCATGGTTCAGCGCGTGCAGCAGCACCGCGCCCAGCGCCAGCGCCGCCAGCGGCCGGAGATCGGCGCCGCGGAAGACCAGCGCGAGGCCCAGCCCCACCACCATCAGCCCCATATTCTCGAGGGTGGAGCAGGCCAGCGCCGCCTTGATGTCCTGCTCCAGATTGGCGCGGAGCGCGCCGATCAGCGCGGTCGCCGCGCCCACGGCCACCAGCGGCAGCCCCCACCAGAGGGGTTGGGCGGGGCCGGAAAGATCCATCAGCATGCGCAGCATCACATAGAGCGCGACCTTCACCATCGCCCCCGACATCAGCGCCGAGGCCGGGGTCGCCGCCGCCGGATGGGCCAGCGGCAGCCAGACATGGAAGGGCGCCAGGCCGATCTTGGAACCGGCGCCCAGCAGCACGAGCACCAGCACCATCCCGGCGCGCCAGCCCTCCGGCGGCGCGGTCCGGATCGCGGCGAAGCCCAGCCCGGCCGGCGCCAGCAGCGCGAAGCCGGCGATCAGGCAGAGGCCGGAGAAGATCGCGAAGCCCAGATAGAGCCGCGCAGTCCTCCGGCCCGGCCCGCGCGGATGCCGTGCCGCGATCAGCCCCCAGGAGGCGAGCGACATGGCCTCGAAGCCCAGCAGGAGCGAAAACCCGTCGGCGGCGACGATCACCGCTGCCATCCCGGCCAGGAAGAGCGGGAAGGCCGCGCCCTCGGCCCGCGCCACGGGTGCGGGCGGTGGCGGCGAGGCCGCGGCGAAGAGCGAAGCCGGCAGCCCGACCAGCGCCAGGATCAGCAGGAACCAGGCCGACAGCGCGTCCAGGGCGATCAGCGAGGGCGCCCAGGGCGGCCCGATCGGCAGGGGCGTCGGCGGCAGTTCGCCGCCCGCCAGCGCCAGGCCGCCGGCGAGGCCCAGCCCCGCCATGCAGGCCGCACAGCCGAGGAACATGGCCCGCGGCATCCGCCCCGACCCGCCCCACACCGCGAGGCCCAGGAGCGCCAGGAAGCAGAGACCCAATAGCGTCAGCACGCCATGGCCCCTTCCCCAAAGGCTCCGATTCGCATCCGCATGTCGGGGAGTTTAGGCGTCGCCGGCCCGCGGAGCGAGCGCAACGCTCTGGACTTTCGCCAAATCATCTTTACGGATCGCGCGCGATCAATTTTTTGGGACGGGACCGCGGGTTTCCCGTCTGTACGGCGTTCCGGGGGGATCATAGGGCATGGCGCTGCTTCTGGCCTTCAGCCGGGGCGTGGACTGGATGAACGACAAGTTCGGCCGGGTCGCCGACTGGTGCGTCCTGCTGGCCTGCGCCGTCAGCGCGGGAAACGCGCTCAGCCGCTATGGACTCAACATCTCCTCCAACGGCTGGCTCGAGGTGCAGTGGTACTTCTTCGCCGCCGTGGTCATGCTGGGCGCCAGCCACACCCTCTACTGCAACGAGCATGTGCGGGTGGACCTGATCTTCGGCTCGCTGAGCGAGCGCGGGCGGCTCTACGTGGACATCTTCGGCCTCATTGTGTTCCTGCTGCCGGGCATGCTGCTGCTGGCCTGGATGACCTGGCCCTATTTCCTGGACTCCCTGATGCGGGAGGAATTCTCGCCGGCTCCTGGCGGGTTGATCCGCTGGCCGGCCAAACTATTGGTGCCGCTCGGTTTCTTCCTGCTGGTGCTGCAGGGCCTCTCGGAACTGGTGAAGCGCATCGCGCTGCTCCGCGGCCTGTCCGACGAGGTGGACGTCGTCATCGAATACCAGCGACCAGAACAATAACCCGATGAGCCTCGAATTTATGCCGCCGCTGATGTTCGGCGGCCTGATCGTCTTTCTGCTGATCGGTTTCCCGGTGGCCTTCAGCCTCTCGGCGGTGGGGCTGTTCTTCGGCTTCCTGTCGATCGAGCTCGGTTTCTTCAACACGGCCTATCTCGGCAACCTGCCGATCCGCGTCTTCGGCATCCTGTCGAACGACCTGTTGCTCTCCATCCCCTTCTTCACCCTGATGGGCGCGATCCTGGAGCGCTGCGGGCTGGCGGAGGACCTGCTGGAAGGCACCGGCCAGCTCTTCGGCAAGATCCCGGGCGGTCTGGCCTATGCCGTCATCCTGGTGGGCGCGGTGCTGGGCGCCATCACGGGCACGGTCGCGGCCTCGGTCATCGCCATGGGCATGATCTCGCTGCCGATCATGATCAAGTACGGCTACGATACCCGGATCGCGACCGGCGTCATCGCGGACTCGGGCACCATCACCCAGGTCATCCCTCCCTCGCTGGTGCTGATCGTGCTGGGCGACCAGCTCGGCCGCTCGGTCGGCGA
>JAQGHZ010000599.1 GCA_028291485.1 Rubritepida sp.
GCGTTGCGGATCGACGGCTTCAGGTAGTTGCCGTGCACCCCGGTGATGAGGTTCGTATAGACGATGTCGGAGGCGCCGGATTCCGTGATCATCCGCTTGTAATCCTCCACCGCGCGAGCCTCCTCCGTGGCGATGAAGGCGGTGCCCATATAGGCGAAGTCCGCGCCCATGGCCTCGGCGGCCAGGATGCTGCGGCCATGCGCGATGGAGCCGGAGAGCGCGACCGGCCCGTCGAACCAGGCGCGCGTCTCCTGAAGCAGCGCGAAGGGACTTTGCGCGCCGGCATGCCCGCCGGCGCCGGCCGCGACCAGCACCAGGCCATCGGCCCCCTTCTCGATCGCCTTGTGCGCGAAGACCTGGTTGATCACGTCGTGCATCACGTGGCCGCCATAGGAATGGACGGCCTGGTTCACCTCCTCGCGCGCGCCGAGCGAGCTGATGACCAGCGGCACCCTGTGCTTCACGCAGAGCGCCAGGTCCTGATCGAGCCGGTCGTTCGACCGGTGGACGATCAGGTTCATCGCGAAGGGCGCCGACGGCAGATCCGGATTCGCCGCGTCGTGCGCGGCCAGGGTTTCGGTGATCTCGGCCAGCCAGTCGTCGAGCTGCTCCACGGGGCGGGCATTGAGCGTCGGCATGGCGCCGATCACGCCCGCCCTGCACTGAGCGATGACCAGCCCGGGAACCGAAATGATGAAGAGAGGCGAGCCGATGAGCGGCAGCCTCAGCCGTCCCCTGACCTTGTCGCGCAGATCCATGGACAACCTCCTCGCCTGTCGTTGCCCGCAGGCTAGCCCCCCTGACCGGACGCCGTACAGGCTGCCGATTTGTCCTGGCAGGTCTTGTCAACCAGACATGATTCTATGAGGTTGCTTGGGATGGATTCACACGGCGCGGGACCGAAGGCTGCCAATATGGCGGCGGGCTGGCCCGGCTGCCTTTTTGCCGGGATTTAAGAATGGCTGACACGAAGCCGGTCCTGATCGTGGGCGCAGGCCCCGTCGGGATGGTGGCTGCGGCCGCTCTTCTGAAGGAGGGGATTCCGGTCCTCGTACTGGAGGCCGGCCCGACGATCTCGGAGGAGATGCGCGCCTCCACCTTCCATGCACCGACGCTCGACATGCTGGACGACCTCGGCGCCACGAAGGACATGATTCGCCAGGGCATCAAGGGACCGATCCTGCAGTACCGCCAGCGCGACCAGACGGTGATCGCGCAATTCGACTTCGGCCTCCTGGCCGATGTGAGCCGGCACCCGTTCCGGCTGCAATGCGAGCAGTTCAAGCTGACCCGCATCCTCTACGACCTGCTGAAGGACAAGCCCGGCTTCTCGATCCGCTTCCACGCGCAGGTCACCGATGCGGTCGATCATGGCGACCATGTCGAGGCGGTGCTGGAGGACGGCACCCGCGTCGCGGGCAGCTACCTCATCGGCGCCGACGGCGCGCGCAGCGCGGTGCGCAAGGCGGCCGGCATCGAGTTCGAGGGCTTCACCTGGCCCGAGCGCTTCCTGGTGCTCTCCACCGAGTTCGACTTCGCCTCGATCATCCCCGGCCTCGCCGACGTGACCTACTACGCCGATCCGGAGGAGTGGTTCTTTCTTCTTCGCGTGCCCGGCGTGTGGCGCTGCATGTTCCCGGTGGCGCCGGAGGTGTCGGACGAGGAGACCGAGACCGACGAATTCGCCCGCGCGCGCTTCGCCCGGATCCTGGCCGGCCGCGACGACTATCCGGTGAAGCACCGCACCCTCTACCGCGTGCACCAGCGTGTGGCCGAGACCTTCCGCAAGGGGCGCCTGCTGCTGGTCGGCGATGCCGCGCACATCAACAACCCGCTGGGCGGCATGGGCCTCAACGGCGGCGTGCATGACGCGGTGAACCTCGTGGAGAAGCTCGCCCGCATCATCCGCGGCGAAGCCGACGAGGCCGAACTGGACCGTTACGACCGGCAGCGGCGCGGCATCACGGTCGAGCACGTGCAGCGCCAGACTATTCAGAACAAGAAGAACCTCGAGGCGAAGACGCCGGAAGACCAGGACGACTTCCGCAACCGCATGGCCGAGGCGGCCTCGGATCCGGCCAAGGCGCACGCCTATCTGATGGGCGTCTCGATGATCAACAGCCTGAAGCGGGCGGCGGAGATCGAGTAAACGCACGTCACGCGAAGATCGTGGAACTGCGGGCCCCAAGGGACTATTCGGGGTCTCGCCTACTTCTCGTTCTCTATATCGTTGTCAGGCGCAATTTCCGGCAAAACAGCGTTCCCCTCCCGGCGCGAAGCTGCCTAGGCTGCGACGTCCCGAAAGGAAGCCGATGACGAAGCGCCGATTCCTCCCCCTCGCCCTTGCCGCCGCGTTCCTTGCCGGTCCTGCCCTGGCGCAGGCCTGGCCGGACCATCCGCTCCGCGTGGTGGTGCCCTTCGCGCCCGGCGGCGTGACCGACAGCATCGGCCGCCTCGCCTCGGAATGGCTGAGCGGCAAGCTCGGCCAGCCGGTGGTGGTGGAGAACCGGACCGGCGCCAACGGCATGATCGCGGTGGAATTCGTGGCCCGCAGCCGGCCCGACGGCTACACGCTGCTGACCGCCAGCGCGTCCCAGATGGTAATGCTGCCGGCGCTGGCGCAGCTCAGCGTCGACCCCGCGCACGACATCGCGCCGATCTCGATCGTGGGCTCGAACCCGCAGGTGCTGGCCGTCTCCGCACGGCTCGGCATCAACAACCTGCAGGAGTTCATCGCCTATGTGCAGGCGAACCCCGGCCGGTTGAACTATTCGAGCGGCGGCAACGGCTCCTCCAACCACCTGGCGATGGAGCTGCTGCTGAACCGGGCGGGGCTACGGGCCACGCATGTCCCCTATCGCGGCGGCTCGCCGGCCATGCAGGCCGTGCTGGCCGGCGATGTCGCCGCCTATTTCGGCAATCCCTCGGACATCATCCCGCATCTGGGCGGGCCGGCGATCAAGGTGATCGGCATCGCGGGGCCGGAGCGCATGGCGCAGCTTCCGGGTGTGCCGACCATCGCCGAGCAGGGCCTGGCGGGCTTCCAGGCGCAAACCTGGAACGGCATCGCCGCCCCTGCCGGGACGCCGCCGGAGCTGATCGAGCGCATGGGCGCGATCCTGGTCAGCGCCTGCCAGGACGCGGCTTTCAAGACCGCGGTGGAGCGGCTGGGCGCGATCCCGGTCTGCTCGACGCCGGCGCAGATGCGCGCGGCGATGGAGGCGGACGGGCCGCAGTGGCAGGAGCTGGTCCGGGCGGCGCAGCTCAAGCTGGAGTAATCAGCCCGCCTTGAAGCGAGTCAGGGCGTCGCGGTCGATCTCGATGCCGAGGCCCGGTCCCGTGGGAATCCGCACGATGCCGCGGAAATGCTCGATCGGCTCCTGCAGGATTGCCTGGCGGATCGGATGCTCGGTGCGGTCGAACTCGAAGATCGGCTGAGCCGGCGCCAGCGAGGTCGGCGTGTGCGTCGGCAGCACGCCCATTAGCTGCAGGGCGGCGGCGAGGCCGATGCCGGTGCCCCAGCAATGCGGGTTGTATCGGACGCCGAAGGCGGCAGCCATGTCGGCGATCTTCTTGCACTCCGAGAGACCGCCGGCGGAACAGGTGTCGGGCTGGATGATGTCCATCGCCCCCTGGACCAGCACCTCGCGAAAGCCGAAGCGCGTGAACTCGCACTCGCCGCTGGCGACCGGAATCGTGAGCGCCGCCTTCACGGCCTTGTGGCCGGCGAGGTCCTCCGGCGGCACGGGCTCCTCGAACCAGCCGATGTCGAAAGACTCGATCAGCCGCCCCAACTTGATGGCGGCGACGGCGTCATAGGCGTGGTTGGCGTCGACCATCAGGCCGATGTCAGGGCCGATGGCCTCCCGGACGGCCCGGGTGACGGCGGCATCCTCGGCGATGCCGAAGCCGACCTTCAGCTTCACCGCCCGAAAGCCCTCGGCCACGTAGCCGGCCGCTTCCTCGGGCAGATACTGCATCGGATCGCCGCTCCGGCGGCGGTAGAGGCCCGTGGCATAGGCCTGCACCTCGGTCCGCACGGGGCCGCCCATGAGCTGGTGCACGGGTGCGGAAAAGTGCTTGCCCTTGGTCCCACAGGGCGATGTCGATGCCGCTGAGGCCCTGGATGACGAGGCCCTTTTGGCCGTGATCCCTCAGCCGGGCATAGATGTCCTGCCAGATGACCTCGGTTTGCAGCGGGTCCAGGCCGATCAGCGAGGGCGCGAGGTGGCGGACCACGGCCTCCGTCATCCAGGCGGGGCCGTAGCATTCGCCCCAGCCGGTGAGGCCCGCATCGGTCTCGATCTCGACGATCATCGCCATGCGCGTGTCGTACCAGGCGCGCGAATAGGCGAAGGGCTCCGCGAGGCGCGCCTCGAGGACGTGCGTGGTCACCTTGCTGATCTTCATCCGGTCCCCCCTGCCGCTGGCCTTTCCGGCCAGTCTTGCGGATTACCTGGCCACGCGTCTCGCGGCCCCGCAGCCTCAGCGCTGGACGGGCATCCTCGCCGCGGCCCTGGCGGACCTCCGTGCCCTGACCCGCCCCCTGATCATGTTCAGCCCCTCGACGACCGCCGAGAAGGCCATGGCGGCATAGATATAGCCCTTGGGCACCTTCACGCCGAAGCCCTCCGCGATGAGCGTCGTGCCGATCATCAGCAGGAAGGAGAGCGCCAGCATCACCACCGAGGGGTTGGCATTGATGAAGTTGGCGAGCGGACTGGCCGCGAAGAGCATGACGCCGACAGTGAAGATGACGGCGATCACCATGATCTCGATGTGATCCGTCATGCCCACCGCGGTGATGATGCTGTCGAGCGAGAAGACCAGGTCGAGCAGCAGGATCTGCCCGATGACCGCGGCATAACCTATCCCCACCACGGCATTGCCGCCGCCGCCGTCGAACACGTCCGGGGCATGCACGGGATCGACGTTGTGGTGGATCTCCTTGGTCGCCTTCCAGACCAGGAACAGC
>JAQGHZ010000635.1 GCA_028291485.1 Rubritepida sp.
CTGAACTGGAACGGGCTGACGCATGGCGCCATCGGCCTCGGCGGCATCCCGCCGCTGGAAATCTTCGGCCAGGACCTCGGCTCGGTGGAGGGCACCTACTGGATCTCGCTCGCCGTTCTGATGCTGCTGGCGATGCTCCAGGCGCGGCTGCTCAACTCGCATCTCGGCCGGAGTTGGCGTGCCATCCGCGACGACAGCGTGGCTGCACGCTCCTACGGCGTCAGCGGCGACCGCTACAAGGCGTTGGCCTTCGCCTATGGCGGCTTCGCGGCCGGCGTCAGCGGCGCCATCACCGCGCATGCCTACTCTTACATCAACCATGAGACCTTCGGCGCCAGCATCTCCATCCTGGCACTGACCATGGTGATCCTGGGCGGCATGGGCCACGTGATCGGCGCGGTGCTCGGCGCGACGCTGCTGATCGCGCTGCCCGAGGCGTTCCGTGGCCTCGCCGAGTACCGCATCCTGATCTACGGCATCGTGCTGCTGCTGCTGATCCGCTTCCGGCCGCAGGGCCTGATGGGGACAGTGTGATGCTCGAAGTCCGCGGCCTCCAGAAGAGCTTCGGCGGCGTGCATGCCGTGAAGGATGCGACGCTCGACCTGAAGGAAGGGGAGCTGCTCTCCATCATCGGCCCGAACGGCGCCGGCAAGACGACGCTGTTCAACCTGATCAGCGGCCTCGACCTGCCGGATGCGGGCTCGGTGAAGTTTCTCGGCCAGGACATCACCGGCGCCGCGCCGGAGAAGCTGGCCGGCATGGGCCTGGCGCGGACCTTCCAGCACGGGCGCGTCTTCGGGAACCTCTCCGTCCTCGACAACGTGCTGGTCGGCGCGCACACGCGATTGCAGGCCGTGCGCCCGACGACGCCGATCATCGGCCCGCTCATGGAGTTCGCGCTCGCGGCCATCCGGCCAAAGTCGGTGCGCGACGAGGAAGCGGCGCTGCGCGAGGAGGCGAAGCAGATTCTCGCCCGCTTCGGCGAGCGCCTGACGCCGCGGCTGGACCATCCCGCCTTCAGCCTCTCCTACGCCAACCGCCGCCGCACCGAGATCGCCCGCGCCCTGGCGCTGCGCCCGAAGCTGCTCATGCTCGACGAGCCCACCGCCGGCATGAACCCAACCGAGACGGGCGAGATGCAGGAGATCATCCACGACCTCAAGCGCGGCGGCCTGACCATCCTGCTCATCGAGCACAAGCTGGAGATGGTGATGCGCCTGTCGGACCGGATCATCGTCATGGACAACGGCGCCCGCATCGCCGAGGGCCTGCCGCAGGAGGTCCGCCGTGACCCCGCCGTCATCGCGGCCTATCTCGGCCATCGCGAGACCGGCGCCAGGACGGAGGCCGCGCCCTGATGTCCGAACCCCTGCTGAAGCTGGACGGCATCAACTCCTTCTACGGCCCGGTGCAGGTGCATTTCGACCTGACGCTCTCGGTCGAGCGTGGCCAGATCGTCTGCCTGCTCGGCGGCAATGCCAGCGGCAAGTCGACCACGATGAAGACCATCCTCGGTCTCCAGCGGCCGCGCTCCGGGAAGGTCTGGTTCGACGGCGCTGATATCACGGGCCTGTCCACGCCGCAGATCATCCGGCGCGGCATCGGCTCCGTGCCCGAGGCGCGGCGGCTCTTCGGCGCCATGACGGTCCGCGAAAACCTGCTGATGGGCGCCTATGTCAGAAGCGACAAGACGGCCATCGCTGAGGATGAGGAGCGCGTCCTCACCCTCTTCCCGCGCCTGCGCGAGCGGCTGAAGCAGCGCGCCGGCACCATGTCCGGCGGCGAGCAGCAGATGCTCGCCATGGCCCGCGCCATGATGGGCCGCCCCAAGCTGATCGTGATGGACGAGCCGACCATGGGTCTCTCGCCGCTCTTCGTGGACCGCGTGCTGGACCTGATCCAGACCATCAACCGCGAGGGCGTGACCATCTTCATGGTGGAGCAGAATGCCAGCCTGGCGCTCGGCATCGCCCATTACGGCTATGTGCTGCAGACCGGTCAGATCGCGCTGGAAGGCCCCGCCGGCGACCTGCTGAGCGACCCGCGCATCCGCGACGCCTATCTGGGCGGCGCGACGACAGCCTGAGTAGAATGGCCCCATGACAAGCCCCCGCCCCCTGCGCCTCGGCTTCTTCACGCGCCTGCTCGACGTCGCGACGGCCGCCGAACGCTACCGCCTCGGCGCGGAGCAGATCGTCCATGCCGAGCGAAGCGGCTTCGATTCCGCCTGGATCGCCCAGCACCACTTTCACGAGGACGAGGGCGGACTGCCGGCGCCCTTCGTCTTCCTTGGTCACCTCGCCGCGCGGACCTCGCGGATCCGCCTCGGCACGGGCATCGTCACCCTGCCGCTGGAACTGCCGCTGCGCGTGGCCGAGGACGCGGCGGTGCTCGACCTGATGAGCGGCGAGAGGCTGGAGCTCGGGATCGGCCCGGGTGGCAATGCCTCGGCCTTCACGGCCTTCGGCCTGGACGGCGCCGAGCGCGGCCGGATCTTCGGTCAAAACACGCAGATGCTGAAGGATGCGCTCGCGGGCCACACGCTGCCGGGCGGCGACCATCTCTACCCGGCGGCGCCGGCGAGCCTCGCGGACCGCATGTGGCAGGCTACCTTCACCGTCGAGGGCGCGCGCCGCGCGGGCGCGGCCGGCGACGGGCTGCTGCTCTCCCGCACCCAGCCGCGCCCGAAAGACCAGCCGGACCAGACGCTCGCCGACATCCAGAACCCGATGATCGACGCCTATCTGGAGGCGCTGGCGCCCGGCCGCGCGCCGCGCATCCTGGCCTCGCGCTCCGTCTTCGTGACGGACGACCGCGCCG
>JAQGHZ010000663.1 GCA_028291485.1 Rubritepida sp.
TCGCCGACGGCGGCGGTCTCGGCGAGGCTGAGGCCGAGTTGTGCGGCGAGGCGCTTCAACGTGGCGAGCTTGGCGTCGCGGTCCAGGATGGGCTCGCCCACGGTGCCGAGGAGCTTGCCCTCCGCGAGCAGGAGCGTATTGGCGTGATGCTCATGAAAGCCGCAACATTCCGCCACCTTGCTGGTGAAGAAGGTGAAGCCGCCCGAGACGAGCGCGGTGTGGGCGCCGTTCGCGCGCATCGTGGCGATGAGGGTGGCGGCCCCGGGCGTCAGCTCGGTGGTTTTCCAGGTCTCGTCCAGCGCGGAGGCGTCGAGGCCCTTGAGCATGCCGACGCGCTGGATGAGCGCCTGCCGGAAGTCCAGCTCGCCGTTCATCGAGCGCGCGGTGATCTCGGCGATTCTTTCCTTCAATCCGGCGAAGGCGGCGATCTCGTCGAGCGTCTCGCTGGTGACGATCGTGCTGTCCATGTCGGCCAGCAGCAGCTTCTTGCGACGGCCTTCAGCGGGCTGGGCGATGAGGTCGATGGGCGCCTGGCCGAGCGCGGATTTCGCGGCCGCGATGGCCTGTTCGGGGGCCAGCGCGGAGAAAGGAAGGTCCACGGCCTCGTTCTCGGCGAGCCAGTCGGCCGCGTCGCAATCGGCGCCGAGCGTGGTCAGCGCGGCCTTCGCGGCGAGGAACTGCGCGGGCGAGAGCGCGCCGGGCGCGGCGATGAGGGTCAGGACATGTGGCATGCCGGCCGGACCATGCCGGGGCGCAGGGCATGACACAACCCGCGCTGATCGTGGCGGGGCCGACGACCTCCGGGAAATCGGCGCTGGCCCTGGCGATCGCGGAGCGTTTCGGCGGAACCGTCATCAATGCCGATGCGATGCAGTGCTACCGCGAGTTGCGCGTGATCACCGCGCGCCCGACACCGGAGGACGAGGCGCACGTTCCGCACGCGCTCTATGGCGTGCTGCCGGCGGCGCAGGCGGGGCATGTCGCGTGGTGGCGCGAGGCGGCGCTGGCGGAGATGGCGCGGGCGAAGATGCCGATCCTCTGCGGCGGGACGGGGATGTACCTGCGCGCGCTGACCCAGGGTCTTTCGGCGCTGCCTGGGGTCACGGCCGAAGCGCGCGACGAGGCGCGCACGATGCTCGCCGAGCTTGGCCCGGAGAGCCTGCACTCAAGGCTGCACCCCGAGGATTCCGCGCTGCGCCCCTCCGACAGCCAGCGCATCGCGCGGGCCTACGAGGTCTGGCGCAGCACGGGGCGCAGCCTCGCCTCCTGGCAGCGCGAGGCGCCCATCCTGCCGGCCGCGCCCTACCGCTTCCGCGCGATCCTGCTCGACCCGCCGCGCGACACCCTGCGTGCCGCGATCCACGCGCGATGGGCGTCGATGATGGCGGGCGGCGCGATCGAGGAGGCCGCGGCGCTGCTCGAACAGGGGCTGGATCCCGCGCTTCCCGCCATGCGGGCGCACGGCGTTCCGGAGCTGGCAGCCATGCTCCGCGGCGAGATCGACGAGCCCGAGGCCAGCCGCCGCGCCATCGCCCACACCGTGGCCTACACCAAGCGCCAGGCCACCTGGTTCCGTCATCAGCTCCTCGTGGAGCCGCAGGAGACGCATAGGATGAATGCGCGGATCGCGGGTCTGGAGCAATTTTCGGAAAGAAATTACCCTGATCTCTTGGCATTTCTTCAAAAGGCGGTTGACGCGCCGCAACATGGCCCGTAAGCCTGCCCCGCCAGCAACACGAAAGACAGTCGAGCCATGTCCGCCGCCATCGCCTCCTCCACCGCAACGACGGATCAGCGCCCGGGCGCCGAAGTCGTCCTCCGCGCGCTGAAGGAACAGGGCGTCGACGTCATCTTCGGCTATCCCGGCGGCGCGGTCCTTCCGATCTACGACGCGCTGTTCCAGCAGAACGCCATCCGCCACATCCTGGTCCGCCACGAGCAGGCCGCCGTACACGCGGCCGAGGGCTATGCCCGCTCCACCGGCAAGGTGGGCGTGGTGCTCGTGACCTCGGGCCCCGGCGCCACCAATGCCGTGACCGGCCTCGTGGACGCGCTGATGGACAGCATCCCCGTGGTCTGCCTGACCGGACAGGTGCCGACGCACCTGATCGGCAACGACGCCTTCCAGGAGGCCGACACCACCGGCATCACGCGCCCCGCCACCAAGCACAACTACCTGGTGAAGCGCAGCGAGGATCTCGCCCGCGTGGTGCACGAGGCCTTCTATGTCGCACGCAGCGGCCGCCCCGGCCCCGTGGTGGTGGACCTGCCCAAGGACATCCTCATCAAGCCCGCGCCCTATGTCGAGGCGTCGAAGATCGGGCACCGCAGCTACCGTCCGGTGATGGCGCCCGATCCCGCGCGCATCCAGGAGGCCGTGCGCCTGCTGAAGCGCAGCGAGCGGCCGATCATCTATGCCGGTGGCGGCGTCATCAACGCTGGCCCGGAAGCCTCGCGCCTGCTGGCGGAATTCGTGCACCTCACGGGCATGCCCTGCACCAACACGCTGATGGGCCTCGGCTCCTTCCCGGCGAGCGACCCGCAGTTCCTGGGCATGCTGGGCATGCACGGCACCTACGAGGCCAACCTCGCGATGTACGGCTGCGACGTGATGCTGAACATCGGCGCGCGTTTCGACGACCGCATCACCGGCCGGCTGGATGCGTTCAGCCCGAACTCCAAGAAGATCCACGCCGACATCGACCCCTCCTCGATCAACAAGAACGTCCAGGTGGACGTGCCGATCGTGGGCGATGCCGGCCAGACCCTCGCCGCGCTGATCGAGTGCTGGAAGCAGGACCCGACGCCGGTGGCGAAGCCCGCGCAGCTCGACTGGTGGAAGAGCATCGACGAGTGGCGCGCGAAGAAGTGCCTCGCCTATGTCCAGCAGGGGCCGATCATCAAGCCGCAGCACGCGGTGAAGCGCCTCTTCGAGATGACGAAGGCGACGGGCCGCGAGACCTTTATCTCCACCGAGGTCGGCCAGCACCAGATGTGGGCGGCGCAGTATTTCGGCTTCGACAAGCCGAACCATTGGATGACCTCGGGTGGGCTCGGCACCATGGGCTACGGCCTGCCGGCGGCGATGGGCGTGCAGGTCGCGCATCCCGACGCGCTGTGCATCGACATCGCCGGCGAGGCCTCGATCCTGATGAACATCCAGGAGATGGGCACGCTCGCGCAGTACCGCCTGCCGGTGAAGGTCTTCATCCTGAACAACGAGTACATGGGCATGGTGCGCCAGTGGCAGGAGCTGCTGCACGGCAGCCGCTACTCGGAGAGCTATTCCGAGGCGCTGCCCGATTTCGTGAAGCTCGCCGACGCCTTCCACGCCAAGGGCCTGCGCGCGACGACGGCGGACCAGCTCGACGACGTGATCCGCGAGATGCTCGCGCATCCCGGCCCGGTCATCGCGGACATCTGCGTGGCCAAGGACGAAAACTGCTTCCCGATGATCCCTTCGGGCGCCGCGCATAACGAGATGATCATGGGCCCCGACCAGGAGAAGAACGCCAGGTCGGTCACCGACGAAGGCATGGTGCTGGTTTAAACCCATGTCAGACAGCAATGTGCGCACGGCGACCATCGCCGTGCTGGTGGAAAACGAGGCCGGGATCCTGGCCCGCGTGGTCGGGCTCTTCTCAGGCCGCGGCTACAACATCGAGATCCTGACCGTGGCTCCCGTGGACGAGGAGAAGCGCCTGTCGCGCATCACCGTCGTCACCACGGGGACGGACATGGTGATCGAGCAGATCAAGGCGCAGCTCGATCGCCTCGTGCCCGTGCACAGGGTGAACGACCTGTCGCTCGCCGGGCCGCACCTTGTGCGCGAGCTCGCGCTGATCAAGGTGATCGGCCAGGGCGACCACCGCGTCGAGGCGCTGCGGCTGGCCGATGCCTTCCGCGCCCGCGTCGTGGACGCGACGACGGAGAGCTTCGTCTTCGAGATGACCGGCGATGCCGAGAAAATCGATGCCTTCTGTGCGCTGATGCGCCCGCTGGGCCTCGCCGAGATCTGCCGGACCGGGGCGGTCGCCATTGCGCGCGGCACCCTGCATATGGCGGCCTGAACTTCCCCCAAACCTTTCGACCGACAGCCAAAGAGGAGCGCCCACGAGATGCGCGTCTATTACGATCGTGATGCCGATGTGAACCTGATCAAGGCGAAGAAGGTCGCCGTGATCGGCTTCGGCTCCCAGGGCCATGCCCATGCCATGAACATGCGCGACAGCGGCGTGAAGGACGTCGTCATTGGCCTGCGCCCCGGCGCCAGCCAGAAGAAGGCCGAGGCCGCCGGCTTCAAGGTCATGAGCCCGGCCGAGGCGGCCAAGTGGGCCGACCTCGTCATGATCCTCACCCCCGACGAGGGCCAGGGCGACCTGTACCGCGAGCAGCTGGACGCCAACCTCAAGCCCGGCGCGGCCATCGCCTTCGCCCACGGCCTGAACGTGCACTTCAACCTGCTCGACCCGCGCCCCGACCTCGACGTCTTCATGATCGCGCCCAAGGGCCCCGGCCACACGGTGCGCGGCGAGTACCAGAAGGGCGGCGGCGTGCCCTGCCTCGTGGCGGTGCACCAGAACCCCTCGGGCAATGCGCTGGAGATCGCGCTCTCCTACGCCTCGGCTATCGGCGGCGGCCGCTCGGGCGTCATCGAGACGAGCTTCAAGGAGGAGTGCGAGACCGATCTCTTCGGCGAGCAGGTCGTGCTCTGCGGCGGTCTGGTCGAGCTGATCAAGGCCGGCTTCGAGACGCTGGTCGAGGCGGGCTACGCCCCCGAGATGGCCTATTTCGAGTGCCTGCACGAGGTGAAGCTGATCGTCGACCTCATCTACGAGGGCGGCATCGCCAACATGAACTACTCGATCAGCAACACGGCCGAGTATGGCGAGTACGTCACCGGCCCGCGCATCGTCACCTCGGAGACCAAGGCCGAGATGAAGCGCGTCCTCGCCGACATCCAGAGCGGCAAGTTCGCCCGCGACTGGATGCTCGAGAACAAGGTGAACCAGGCCAGCTTCAAGGCCACGCGCCGCCGCCTGGCCGAGCACCCGATCGAGGAGGTGGGCGCCAAGCTCCGCGCCATGATGCCCTGGATCACCAAGGGCGCGCTGGTCGACAAGGCCAAGAACTGAGACTGGGCGACGGCGCCGCGCGCTTCACGCAACCGCGCGGCGCCCTGCCGCATTGAGCCGCCGAACCCCGGGCCGACGCCCGGGGTAAGGAACAGGCGAATGCGGCTCTACAAATGCCAGAACTGCGGCCAGGTGCTGCATTTCGAAAACACCTTGTGCGTCAAATGCCAGGCGACGCTGGGCTACCTGCCCGAGGCCAACGTGCTCTCAGCGCTGGATCCAGCGGAGCAGCAGGGCGATTTCACCGCCAAGGCCCAGCCCGGAACCTACCGCTTCTGCGACAATGTGGTGAATGGCGCCTGCAACTGGCTCGTCCCCGCCGAGGGCCCGCAGCGCTTCTGCCTCGCCTGCAGGCACAACCGGACCATCCCCGATCTCTCCGATCCCGTGAACGGGGAGCGCTGGCAGAAGATCGAGGTGGCCAAGCGTCGCGCCTTCTACAGCTTCATCCGCCTGGGCCTCCCGCTCGCGAACCGGGAGGAGGATCCGCAAGGCCTCGCCTTCGACTTCCTGGCCGATGCGCCAGAGGTCGGGACCCAGGTGATGACCGGCCATGACGAAGGGCTGATCACCCTCGCCCTCATCGAGGCCGACGATGCCGAGCGCGTGAAGCGGCGCAGCGCCATGGGCGAGCCCTACCGCACGCTCCTCGGCCACTTCCGCCACGAATCCGGCCACTACTTCTGGGACAGGCTCGTGCGCGACGGCGGGCGACTCGAGGATTGCCGCGCCGTCTTCGGCGACGACAGCCAGGATTACGAGGCGGCCCTGCAGCACCACTACGACCAGGGCCCGCCGGCGGATTGGCAGGAGCACTTCGTCAGCGCCTACGCCACCGCGCATCCCTGGGAGGATTTCGCGGAGACCTGGGCGCACTACCTGCACATCGTCGACACGCTGGAGATGGCGCGCTCGCTCGGCATGGAGATCGCGCCGCGCGCGGACCAGACCGGCGACCTCTCGACCGAAGTTGCCTTCGACCCCTATCGCAGCACGGATATCGAAGCGCTGATGGATGCCTGGGTGCCGCTGACGGTGGCGGTGAACAGCCTGAACCGCAGCATGGGAATTCCCGACCTCTACCCCTTCGTGCTCTCGCCGGCGGTGGTGGCGAAGCTCGGCTTCATCCAGTCGCTGACGCATGGGGGCGTGCCGAGGGCCTGAAACGACGAAAGCCGCCGGAGCATCTCCGGCGGCTTCCGCCATTCAGTCCAACGAAGCTCTCAGGCGCGCGGGTCGGGTGCCCGCGAGGCCGGCCCCTGCACCTGCACCTGCACGACGTCCGGGTCGGCGTTCGGCATCAGCCGCGCGTTCAGCACGCGGATCCGGGCGGTGGGCACGCCGCGCTCGGTGAGCGCCAGGCGGATGGTCTGGGTACGCTCGCGCGACAGCGGCATGGCGTCGCGCTCAGAGTAGCTGGTGATCCGCACCGGCGTGCCGGGATTGGCCATCAGCCGGTCGAGCACCGGGCCAAGCTCCGCGCGGGCCAAGGGCGTCAGCACGCTCGACATGGGATCGAAGCGGATGGTGGCGACGCGGCCGTCGCCGGTCGGCACGGCCGGCGGCGGAACGACAACGACAGGGGCCTGGGCTACTGGACGCGGCGGTGGCGGGCTCGAGCAGGCGCCGAGAAGCGCGACGGCCGCGAGGGCGCCGAGGAGAGGCTTGAGCATCATGGGCGTTGTCCTTCGGGTAAATGGCAACGGCCAAACACCCGAAGGTCTGAAAGGTTACAGTGCGGACAAGGATTATCGCTGGCCGTTGTCGACCATGACCTGAACGCGACGGCTCTCGATGCCCTCCATGCCCGCGACGGGGCCACGGTAGACGGTGCGGACCCGGGCGGCGGAGACATGGTTCTCGACCAGGAAGTCCGTCACGATGCGCGCGCGTAGCCGGGACAGGAGGGTGTTGGCTTCGCGCGAGCCGCGCGGATCGGCATAGCCGACGACCAGGATGCGCACGCGCGGATGCTCCTGCGCGAGCTTCGCCGCATCGCGCAGCGCGCCCTCGGCGGGCTCGTCGAGCGAGGCGGACCAGGGCTCGAAGAAGATCGGCAGGGACTGCCGGCC
>JAQGHZ010000680.1 GCA_028291485.1 Rubritepida sp.
CATTGGTTCGGCGGCAACGCCGGGCGCGGGACCATGCCGCATGCCCTGATCGGCTATGCCGGCTCCACCCTCCGCGCGGCGGAGATGTTCCACGCGACCTTCCCGGACGAGGCCCTGACCGTGCTGGTCGACTATTTCGGCCTGGAGATCACCGACGCGCTGGCCGTCGCCCGGCGCTTCCCGGAGCACGCCAAGTCCGGCCGGCTCGCCGTCCGGCTCGACACCCATGGCGGCCGCTTCCTCGAGGGGCTGGACCCGGCCGAGAGCTATGCCGTGCTGGAGCGCCACGCGCCGGCCGCCATCCGCCGCTACCGCAGCGATTCCGAGCTGCGGCACCTGGTCGGCACGGGCGTCTCCGCCGCGGCCATCTGGCGCACGCGCGAGGCGCTGGACGCGGCGGGCTTCGAGAAGGTCCGCATCGTGGCCTCCTCCGGCTTCTCGGTCGGCAAGTGCCGCGTGATGAACGAGGCGCATGCGCCCGTCGACGTCGTCGGCACCGGCAGCTTCATCCCCGACCGATGGAGCGAGACCTACGCCACCGCCGACATCGTCGATTACGACGGCACGGCGCGGGTGAAGGTGGGCCGCGAGTTCCTCCTCCGGCGGGACAGCCAGCGCCGGAACGGCCACTCCTGACGGCAGCAGAGCCTGCTTGGCGCCCACGGGATTCCTGCTGTTCTCGCATCTGCCGGCCTCGCCCTGGAAGCTCGGCATGATCGCAGGGGTGGTCGGTCCCGCGCCGCGGCCTCGTTGACCCTGCACCCCCGCACGCTTACTTCGGGGACATGACCGACCGCATCCGCATCGCGCTGGCGCAGATGAACCCTCACGAGGGGGAACTGCGCGCGAACGCCGCCAAGATCCGCGCCCTGCGCGCCGAGGCCGCCGCCGGCGGCGCGGACCTGCTGGTCACGCCCGAATTCAGCATCGCCGGCTACCCGCCCGAGGACCTCGTGCTGAAGCCCGCCTTCCGCGCCATGGCGGAAGAAGAGATCGCCGCGCTGGCCGCCGAGACGGCCGACGGCGGCCCGGGCCTGATCGTCGGCGGCCCCTGGTACGACGGCGGAAAGCTCTACAACGCGGCCTTCCTGCTGGACGGCGGCAAGATCGTCGCCCGCCGCGCCAAGCACGAGCTGCCGAATTACGGCGTCTTCGACGACAAGCGCGTCTTCGATGCCGGCCCGGCGCCGGGCCCCGTGGTCTTCCGCGGCCTGCGCCTCGGCCTGATGATCTGCGAGGACTGGTGGTTCCCCGCCGTCTCCGAGACGCTGAGCGAGAGCGGGGCGGAACTCCTGCTCTCCATCAACGGCTCGCCCTTCGAGATCGACAAGGCGCAGTCGCGCGTGGACCTCGCCGTGGCGCGGGTGGTGGAGACGGGGCTGCCCTTCGTCTTCCTCAACCAGAATTGCGGCCAGGACGAGCTGGTCTTCGACGGCGCGAGCTTCGTGCTCAATGCCGACCGCAGCCTGGCCGTCCGCATGCCGTCCTTCGAGGAGGCGCTGACCTTCACCGACTGGGCGCGCGAAGGCGACGTCTGGCGTTGCGCGCGCCAGGCCATCCCGGCGCCGATGGAGCGCTCGGCGCAGATCTACGCGGCGATGGTGCTCGGCCTGCGCGACTACGTGAACAAGAACCGCTTTCCCGGCGTGGTGCTGGGCCTCTCGGGCGGCATCGATTCCGCGATCTCGGCCGCCGTCGCCGCCGATGCGCTGGGGCCGGACCGCGTGCGCGCGGTGATGATGCCCTCGCCCTACACCAGCCAGGAGAGCCTGGAGGACGCGGCGGAATGCGCGCGCCTGCTGGGCATCCAGTACGACACGATCCCGATCGGCCCGGCGATGGACGCCTTCCACACGATGCTGGCGCCGAGCTTCGCCAACCGCGGGCCTGATATCACGGAAGAAAACATCCAGTCGCGCATCCGCGGCGTCACGCTCATGGCGCTGTCGAACAAGTTCGGGAACATGCTGCTGACCACCGGCAACAAGAGCGAGATGAGCACCGGCTACGCCACCATCTACGGCGACATGTGCGGCGGCTATTCCGTGCTGAAGGACGTTTACAAGACCGACGTCTTCGCCGTCTGCCGCTGGCGCAACGCCAACGTGCCGGAAGGCGCGCTGGGGCCGAACGGCCCGGCCATGCCGGAGCGCGTCATCACCAAGCCACCCAGCGCCGAGCTCAAGCACGACCAGAAGGACCAGGACACGCTCCCGCCCTACGACGTGCTGGACGCCCTCCTGAACGGCCTCGTCGAGGAGGAGCGCAGCGTGGACGACCTGGTCGCCCAGGGCTTCGACCGCGCGCTGGTCCTGCGCGTCTGGAAGCTGCTGGACCGCGCCGAGTACAAGCGCCGCCAGGCGCCCCCGGGCGTGAAGATCGGCCGCCGCGCCTTCGGCCGCGACCGGCGCTACCCCATCACCAACGGCTTTACCGGACTGATCTCTTGAGCATCACGGACGACATTCTGGGCAAGGCGGATGGCATCGGGGTCCGCATCATGGACCTCTCCGGCGCCAACGGCTCCGAGCCGCTGGAGACGGTGCGCGGCTTCACCTCGCTGGCGCATGCCAATACCTTCGCGCGCCGCTATGTGCGGGATTCCATGGAGGTCTGCCGTCCCCGCGGCGGCGATGCCGAGGCCGCCCGCGAGGCCTGGTTCGCCTTCGGCGAGGATGCGGTGATCGTCGATGCCGAGGGCCGCACGATCGAGGGCGCCTGGAACAGCGGCAACGA
>JAQGHZ010000709.1 GCA_028291485.1 Rubritepida sp.
GGAGGGCCTTCGAGTAAAAGGGTCCAGGGACCTAAGTCCCTGGTGGGGGAGCGCGAGGGGGCGAAGCCCTCTCGCATCCCACTCCCCCACCCAAGCACCCCACTCAACGAGGACCAAGCCATGAGCAATGCTTCCACGGCTGCGCCGGAGACGATGCATTGGGACAGTCGCGCGCGGCGCATGGTGACGCTGTGGCTGCCGCTCGCCTGCTTCCTGCTGATCCTGTTGTTCCCCTTCTACTGGATGACGATCACCGCCTTCAAACCGGATGCCGAGCTTTATGATTTCGGCTCGCACAACCCGTTCTGGATCACGTCGCCGACCCTGCAGCACATCCGCAAGCTGTTGTTCGAGACGGCCTATCCGCACTGGTTGATGACGACGATGCTCGTCTCGATCGGCGCGACCACGATCTCGCTCTTCTCGAGCACGCTCGCGGCCTATGCGATCCAGAGATTGAGGTTTCGCGGCAGCCAGTATGTCGGCCTGGCGATCTATCTGGCCTACCTCGTGCCGCCCTCGATCCTGTTCATCCCGCTGGCGACGATCGTGGTGCAGCTCGGGCTGTTCGACAGCCCCTTCGCGCTGGTGCTGGTGTATCCGACCTTCCTCGTGCCCTTCTGCACCTGGCTGCTGATCGGCTACTTCAAATCCATTCCTTATGAGCTCGAGGAATGCGCGCTGATCGACGGCGCCACGCGCCTGCAGATCCTGCGCCGGATCACCCTGCCGTTGGCGGTGCCGGGGCTGATCAGCGCGGGTATCTTCTCCTTCACGCTGAGCTGGAACGAGTTCATCTACGCGCTCGCCTTCATCCAGAGCAGCGAGAACAAGACCGTGCCGGTCGCGATCCTGACCGAGCTCGTGACGGGCGACGTGTATCAGTGGGGCGCGCTGATGGCGGGTTCGCTCATGGGCTCGCTGCCGGTCGCGATCTTCTATTCCTTCTTCGTGGACTACTATGTGAGCAGCCTCACGGGCGCGGTGAAGGAGTGACGCTCACGGGTGCGGCGACGGTGTTCGTGGTGCAGGACATCGCCGCCAGCATCCATCACTACCGCTACGCGCTCGGCTTCGACGTCACCTTCGAATACGGCAAGCCGACCTTCTACGCCGGGTTGTGCCGCGACGACGTGGAGTTGCATCTCATCGCCGCGAAGCAGACCAATCGCACGGCCGGACAGGGCGCGGCCGCGATCTTCGTGCAGGATGTGGATGCGCTCTATGCCGAGCTGAGGGCCCGTGGAGCACGGGCGCCGAAGCCGCCGCGGGACTATCCCTACGGCATGCGCGACTTCAACGTCCTCGATCCCGACGGGAACCAGCTCACCTTCGGCATGGGCACGGAACCTGGTTGAGCAGGGGCCCGGCTGATCAGTCCGCCAGCTGCTGGGCGACGGCGAGATGCGCCGCGCCGTTGCGCCGCGTGCGCTCGGTGAGCGCGTCGTTGCAGGAATAATTGTCGAACAGCGTGCTGTCCGGATTGGTCACTTCCATCTTGGCGCGCACGCGGCACACGAGCCGCTGGGTCGAGGCGGGGCTGCCGCCATGCCAGCGCCGCAGCGCCTCCGACCAGCTGCCCGTCTCGGCGGCCCAGCGGGCCATGAGGCCGCCGGCCCAGTCGGCCGAACGCACGGGATCGAGCGGCCAGAAGGAGTTGCGCGCATGCACGCGGGCGTTCACCTGCACGCAGCCGGCCATGATGCTCCGCCCCGGCGGCGCGCTGGCGTAGAGCACGCGCGCCTGCTCCTCCGTCTGCGGGAAATGCGCGCGGCCACCGATGGACAGCGCATAGGCGTGCAGCCCGCTCTCAGCCAGCGCGATGGCGGTGAGCAGGCCGCGCGGCACGCCATGGACGTCCTCGGCGCGGCGGGTCGCGGCCAGGCAGGCACCACGGGGGTCCGCGGGGACGCCGGCACGCATGTCGGGCCCGATGACCGGGATCAGCTCCTGCGGAGCGTCGCGCATACGGGTCGAGACCGGGATCCGCGGCGCGGAACTGCGCACATGGGTGCGGCTCGCGATGCGGGTGCGGGCGGTGGAGCTGCGGGCCGGGCGGCTGGCCGTCTCGCGGCGCGGCTGCGAGGCCGCATTGCGCGGGCCGACCTGAACGCCACGGGTCGCAGAGGCACCCTCGGCGGCCAGGGCCGCGGGCATGGTGAAGCCCATCGCACCCATCAGGCAGGCCGCAAGGGCTCCCAGGGCGAAAAGACGACGAAGGCCCCTCCGTCGGAGGGTCCGGCGCAGGCCGAGAACTCTCGGTGCGCGGGGCGTGTGCCGGGGCGTCGGGAGGAGGTTTTCCCTCCCAGGCGGGCCAATCTCGGTCAACATGCAACACGCGGTAGCATGCCGTGAAGGCGAAGGGCAACCCTGCCCCCTCCGTAGGGTCCATGCGGCGGGCTACATACGTCGATCAAGAAGGAGTGGGTGATGTTCACGCGCCGAAGCATGCTCATGGTTGCGGCGGGAATGTGGCCATGTGTCGCATGGTCGCAGGCCCCGACGCGCGCGGTCACGCTGGTGGCGCCCTTCACCCCCGGCGGCGCGGCCGACATCGCGGCGCGCACCTTTGCCGCACATGCCGTGCGGCACATGAGTCCAGACCCGCAGCCGATCATCGTCGAGAACCGCGCGGGCGCGTCCGGCGCCGTCGGCACGCAATACGTGGCGCGCGCGAGGCCGGACGGGCATACACTGCTGCTCGCGCGCGTCGCGGCCTCGGCGATCCTGCCGGCGATCGATCCGCGTACTCCCTACCAGATCGACGACTTCACCTGGCTCGGACAGCTCGACCTCAATCCTTATGTGGTCTGCGTGCGCGCCGATGCTCCGTATAACGACCTGGCCTCGCTGCTGAACGCGATCCGCAGCGCGCCCGGCACGCTCAACTTCGCAACGAGCGGGCCGGCGACAATCCTGGATCTCGGCGTGCGGCACCTGCTTGCGACCGCGGGCCTGCCGATCGACGCGGCGCAGGCCGTGCCCTATCGCGGCGGCGGCGAGGCGCTGGCCGCGCTGCTCGGCGGCCAGGCGCAGTTCGGCGGCAACAACCTCGGCGACATGATGGGCGCCATCCGCAACGGCCAGGTCCGCGCGCTCGTCGTCACCGGGGAAACGCGCCTGCCCGAGCTGACGGACGTGCCGACGGCGGCCGAGGCGGGTGTCGGCGCGCTGTCGCAGATCGCGGGATGGAACGCGCTCGCGGGCCCTGCGGGCATGGCGGCGGAGACGGTGGAATTCTGGGCGCGCGTGGTCGCCGCGATCGGGCGCGATCAGGAATGGCTCGCGGTCACGCGGCGCATCGGCAGCGTGCCGCATGTGACCGACGGCGCGGCCGCGCGCGCGCATGTCGCGGCGCAGATCGAGCTGTACCGCGGGCTGGCCCGGCAGCTGAACCTCGGCTGATTCGCAAGCCTTTCCAAGTGCATGCCGCGACCGACCGACCGAGCGGTTGACTGTTCGGCTTGGCGCGGCGAGGCTGCCCCCCGCCGCGTCATGAGACGCGGCCCGCAAATCCCGGGAGGATGCGATGATCGCCAGGAAAGGGCTGTGCCGCCCATGAAGAACCCCGCCTACATCGTGGGCGCTTTCGAGCACCCGACGCGCAAGGCCGAGGACAAGTCCACCGCGCAGCTCCACGCGGAGGTCGCCTACGGCGCGCTGCAGGATGCGGGCCTCTCCGCCTCCGACATCGACGGCTATTTCTGCGCGGGTGACGCCCCGGGCATGGGTGGCCTCTCCATGCTCGACTACATGGGCCTCACCAAGATCCGCCACTACGACACGACGGAGAGCGGCGGTTCCTCCTACGTGATCCATGTGGGCCATGCCGTCGAAGCCATCATCTCCGGCAAGTGCAACGTCGCGCTGATCACGCTCGCCGGCCGCCCGCGCGCCGAGGGCATGCAGACCGGCACCGCCGTGCGCAGCACCGGCGTGGGCGTTCCCGACGAGCCCTTCGAGCTGCCCTATGCGCGCACAATCGCGACGATGCACGCGAACGTCGCGATGCGGCATATGTACGAATTCGGCACGACCTCCGAGCAGCTCGCCTGGGTGAAGGTCGCGGCCTCCACGCACGCGCAGTACAACCCGCATGCGATGTTGCCCAAGGTCGTCACCGTCGAGGACGTGGTGAACTCGCCGATGGTGGCCGATCCGCTGCACCGGCTCGACTGCTGCGTCATCTCCGACGGCGGCGGCGCGCTGATCATCGCGCGTCCCGAGATCGCGGCCACGCTGAAGCGCCCGAAGGTCGGCGTGAAGGGCTGGGGCGAAGCTTATAAGCACCAGAATGCCGGCGGCATCGACCTCACCTACTCCGCGGCGAAGTTCTCGGGCCCGATGGCCTTCGGCAAGGCGGGCGTGAAGCCGTCCGACATCAAGTACGCCTCGATCTACGACAGCTTCACCATCTCGGTGATCCTGCAGATCGAGGATCTCGGTTTCTGCGCGAAGGGCGACGGCGGCAAGTTCGTCATGGATGGCGGGCTGATCTCCGGCATCGGCAAGCTGCCCTTCAACACGGATGGCGGCGGTCTCTGCAACAACCACCCGGCCAACCGTGGCGGCATGACCAAGGTCATCGAGGCGGTGCGCCAGTCGCGCGGCGAGGCTCACCCGAAGGTGCAGGTCCCCAACCACGATCTCGTCCTTGCCAACGGCAAGGGCGGCAGCCTCGGGACGCGGCATGGCTGCGGCACCGTCATCCTGGAGAGGGAGTGAACACCATGGCGACGCAAGCCTTCGACCGCCTCCCCCAGGCGCCCGGCGAGACCCCGGACAACAAGGTCTATTTCGACGCCTGCCGCGCCGGCAAGCTGCTCCTCGGCAAGTGCAACGACACCGGGAAGCTCTTCCATTATCCGCGGCACGTCTCGCCCTTCACCCTCTCGAACAATGTCGAGTTCGTCGAGGCCAAGGGCACGGGCGTCATCTACAGCTACAGCGTGGCGCGCGGGAAAGAGCCCTTCTGCGTGGCCTATGTGACGCTGGATGAGGGCCCGACGGTGCTCACCAACATCATCGAGTGCGACCTCGATGCGCTGAAGGTCGGCCAGAAGGTCAAGCTGAAGTTCAGGGACAGCGACGGCGGCGCCCCGGTGCCGATGTTCGTCCTGGCCTGATTTCTTCGAACGCCCGGCGGCGGTTCCGAAAGGGGCTGCCGCCGGGTTTTTTTACGCCCGGAATCTGGATGCATAAAATCGAATGATTCTGGGAGCGAACGCTTGGAGCAGCTCTACGTGCCCGGACTGGCAAAACCGGAGCGGCGACCACGCCAAGGGCATGGCGAACGCGGGCGACTGGTTCGATACTGGGACCGCACAGAGCTTCGATCCGGCGACGCAGGGCTTCATCCCGCGCTGAGGATCCGGGGCCCGTCCCTTCGAAAGCGAGATCGAGATGAAGATTCCCGAACTGCCCTTCACCGTCACCGACTGGTCGCAGGTGCCACGCACCGAGCATCCCGGCGATACCGGCATGGGCTATTGGCGCACGCTCAATGTGGGCGACATCCGCATCCGCATGGTGGAGTACGGGCCTGGCTATCTGGCCGACCATTGGTGCGACCGCGGCCACATCATCTACGTCGTCGAGGGCGAGCTGGATTCCGAGCTCAAGGAC
>JAQGHZ010000711.1 GCA_028291485.1 Rubritepida sp.
CAGCTCTCCTGTCCGCCCGAGGGCAGCCAGCCGAGCTGCACGGCGAAGACCAGCACCAGCAGCAGCCCGAGCACGAAGGACGGCACGGTAAAGCCCGCGACGGCGAGCGCCATCACCAGCCGGTCGAGGAAGGAGTTGCGGTGCAGCGCGGCCACGACGCCGGCGGGGATGCCGATGGCGAGCTTGATGAACAGCGCCGGAATGGTGAGCGCCAGCGTCGCCGGGACTCGTTCGGCCACCAGTGCGATGGCGTCCCGCCCGTCGCGCATCGAGCGGCCCAGGTCGCCGTTCAGGATCGCGCCGAAATATCGAAAGTACTGCTGCCAGAGCGGGTCATCGAGGCCCCAGGCGGCGCGGAAGGCGGCGACGGCCTCGGGTGGGGCGTCGGCGCCCATGATGATCTGCGCGGGGTCGCCCGAGAGCCGCAGCACGATGAAGGCGAAGGTCACGACCATGGAGATGGTCAGCGCGGCGCGGAACAGGCGCGCGGCGAGGAAACGCAGCATGTCAGGCGGCTTTCGCGACGGGCGCATGCGCCAGGTGGCAGGCGACCATCCGGCCGTCCGGGCGCGGCAGCAGCGCCGGGGATTCGACACGGCAGCGCGCGATGGCCTCGGAGCAGCGCGGATGGAAGGCGCAGCCGGTCGGGCGGTCGGCGGGGTTGGGCGGGTCGCCGCTCAGCAGGATGCGCTGGCCACGCCGGCTCGGATGCGGAATGGCGGAGACCAGCGCGCGGGCATAGGGATGCGCCGGATCGTGCAGGACCTCGTCCGGCTCGCCCTCCTCGACGATGCGGCCGAGATACATCACCGCCACGCGATGGCTCACCTGCCGCACCGCGCGCAGGTCGTGGCTGATGAAGAGCATCGCCATGCCGCGCCGGGCCTGCAGTTCCATCAGCAGGTTCATCACCTGCGCCTGGATCGAGACGTCCAGCGCGGAGATCGGCTCGTCGCAGACCAGCAGGTCCGGCGAGGTGGCGAGCGCGCGGGCCAGCACGGCGCGCTGCCGCTGGCCGCCGGAGAGCTCGTGCGGATAGCGCGCGCCGTGGTCCTCGCGCAGGCCCACCTCGGTCAGCAGCGAGGCCACGCGCGCGGCATCCGCCGGCTGACCGTGGATGACGAGCGGCTCGGCCACCTGCGTGCCGATGGTCAGCCGCCGGTCCAGCGCGCCGAGCGGGTCCTGGAAGACCATCTGCATCCGCGCGCGCTGGGCGCGCCAGGCGGAGGTGCCGGGCCTGGGCATGGGTGCGCCCTCGAAATCGACGCCGCCGGCATCCGGCGCCTCCAGCCCGAGCACGAGGCGCCCGGTGGTGGACTTGCCGCAGCCGCTCTCGCCGACGAGGCCGAGCGTGCGGCCCTTCTCCAGCGTGAGGCTGACGCCATCCAGGGCGCGCACCTCGGCGGCCTTGCCGAAGGGGCCGCGGCGCATCCAGTAGCGGCGCACCAGCTCGCGCGCCTCAAGCAGCGCGCTCATGCGAATTCCAGCACGGGCTGGGCGAGGAGGCAGGCGGCGCGGTGGTCGCGCTGCATCCTGCGGAGGCCGGGCATCTCTCCCGCGCAGATTCCGCGGGCTTGCGGGCAGCGCGGCGCGAAGGCGCAGCCGGACGGCATGGCCCAGGGCTCCGGCACGCCGCCGGGAATGGCGGTGAGGGGGCGGCGCTCGCCCTCCAGCGGCGGCAGGGCGCCGAGCAGCCCCTGCGCGTAGGGGTGCGCGGGCGCGGCGAAGAGGCGGTCCACCGGCGCCTCCTCCACGATGCGGCCGGCATACATCACGGCCACGCGCTCGCAGGTCTCGGCGACCACGCCGAGGTCGTGGGTGATGAGCACTAGCGCCATGTTCCGCTCGCGCCGCAGGGCCTGCAGCAGGTCGAGGATCTGCGCCTGAATGGTGACGTCCAGCGCCGTCGTCGGCTCGTCCGCGACCAGCAATTCCGGCTGGCCGGCGAGCGCCATGGCGATCATCACGCGCTGGTTCTGCCCGCCCGAAAGCTCGTGCGGATAGGCGTCGAGGCGGCGCGCCGCGTCGGGCATGCCGACCTGGTCCAGCAGCCGCTTCGCCTCGGCCCGCGCCGCCGCGCCACGCAGGCCCTGGTGCAGCGCCAGCGCCTCGACGATCTGCTTGCCGATGCGGTGCACCGGATTGAGGCTGCTGGCGGGGTCCTGGAAGATCATCGCGACGGTGCCGCCGCGCAGATGGTCCAGCCGCGCCGGCCTGGCGCCCAGCATTTCCTCGCCACGAAGCGTCACGCGGCCGGTGACGCGGGCCTTCTTCGGCAGGAGGCCGAGCGCGGCCAGCCAGGTGACCGACTTGCCGCAGCCGCTCTCGCCGACCAGGCCGAGCGCCTCGCCGGGATGCACGTCGAAGCTCACGCCGCGCAGCGCCGGCGCCCCGCCGAAATCCACGGCGAGGTCGCGGATGGAGAGCAGCGGCTCAGACACCCCAGTTGCCCGGGCGGAAGTCCATGAGGAAGGACTGCGCGGCCTTCCAGCGGATGTCACGGCGCTTGCCGGTGAAGTTCGCCGCCTGGTGCAGGATGGCATAGGCGGGGTCGTCGTGCTCCAGCACGGTGAGCAGCTTGCGCATGGCGGCGCGACGGCGATCCTCGTCCATCTCGCTCTCGAGCGCGTCGGAAGCCGCGAAGGCCTCCTCGTTGCGCCACTCGCCGCCGGCCGGATAGGCGCCGTTGCGGCCCCAGGTGCTCGGCATGTTCGAGACGGGATCGGCGATGAAGACGGTGCTCGACCAGTCGCGCAGCGCGCGGTCCGGGCCCGGCGCGGTGATCTGCGCCCAGTTCTCGCGCATCTGGATCGCGACGTTCAGCCCGGCCGCGCGCCACATCTCCACCAGCACCTGCGCGGTCGGCGTCTGGGCGGTGTAGTAGTTGTTCAGCAGGCGATAGGGGATCGCCTCGCCGCGATAGCCGGACTCGCGAACCAGCCTTCGCGCCTCGGCGATGTCGAAGCGCGGCTTGGGCCAGTCGGCCAGGTACATGCTGCCGTAGAAGGGGAACTGCATCCCGCGCGGCACTTCGGTGCGGCCGGACCACAGCCCCGCGATGATCGCGTCACGGTCGATGGCGAGCGAGACGGCACGGCGCACACGCGGATCGGCCAGCTGCGGATGCGCCTGGTCGAAGGTGATGAAGCGGTGGTTGGCGATGAGCCCGCCCTGCACCTCGAAGGCGCGGTTGCGCTCGATCTCGGGGATCTGGTCGGGCGGGATGTCGCAGGCGAACTGATACTCGCCGGAGAGCAGCCCGGCGATGCGCGACGACACCTCCGGCACCTCGACGAAGCGGATGCGCTTGAGCGGCGGCCGCCCGCCCCAGTATTCGTCGAAGGCCTCCAGGATGAGCATGTTGTCCGGCCGGAACTCGGCCACGCGATAGGGGCCGGTGCCGATCGGCTTGCGCGCCCAGGTCAGCCAGTTCGGCGCCTCCTCCAGGCTGCGCTTCGACACGATCACGCTGATGCGGTGGCCGAGGCGCTTGTCGAGCGCCGGGTCCGGCCGCTCGGTGACGAAGCGCAGCGAGTGGCGCCCCGTGATCTCCGTGGTGAGGCCGGGGAAGACCGCGCGGCCCTGGGTCCGCACCTCGTTCGGCACGCGCGCCGCGGCGCCGGAGGTGCCGCCCATCAGCCGCTCCGGCCCGAAGGAAGCGGCCACATCCTCGGCGGTCATCTCGTCGCCATTGTGGAAGCGGACGCCGGGGCGGAGCGTGACCTCGACGGTCCGCGCGTCCCGCCGCTGCCAGCTCAGGGCGAGGCCGGGGCGCGGCAGCATCGTGTCGAGCCAGTCGGTGTCGACCAGCGGCTCCGTGTAGCAGGAGAAGTGGCGCGTCCCGACATTGCTGTTCTCGCGCGCGATGTCGAGCGTGTTGCTGTTCGCGATCTTCTGGACCGCGACGGTGATGCTGGGCCGCGTGTCGGTTTGCGCCTGCCCGATGGCAGGCGCGGCGAGCGTGGCGGCGATGAGGCTGCGACGATACATCCGCTCAGCTCCCGAAATTGCCGGGGCGGAAATCCATCGCGAAGGCGGGGCTGGCCTTCCAGCTGATATCGCGGCGCTTGGCCGTGAAGGTCGCGTTCTGGTGCAGCACCGTATAGGCGGGATCCTCGCGTTCGCAGATCTCCAGCATGCGGCGGAAGGCCAACTTGCGCCGCGCGCGGTCCGTGCTGCTCTCCAGCTCGACGGAGAGGCGGTTCATCTCCTCGTTGGTCCATTCGCCGACCTGCTGCTGCTGGCCGTTCGGCCCGTGCTGGTTCACCAGCGAGGACACC
>JAQGHZ010000745.1 GCA_028291485.1 Rubritepida sp.
GCGGCCTGCGAGGCGCTGATCCGCGATGTGCTGAAGCCGCGCTTCCTGCCCGAGATCAGGCCGACGCAGTGGAATTATCCGATCGATATCCGCGGGGCGTGGCAGGCCGGGCGGTACCGCTTCTACCAGCGCTACCGCTCGGGCCAAGCGGAGAATCTCGGCGAGGAGTTCGACGCGCCCTTCGCCCGGATCGACCGGCTGGGGCCAGACCGCTTCGACGTGCAGTGGATGCGCCGCACCGGGAAGTGGTGGCGGCTGCATGCCGGCGTGACCTTCGAGGAGGCCCTGCGGCTCGTCGAGACGGATGGGCATCTGCATCCGCTCTGAAGGGGTTTTCGAAGGCGGCGATGTTTTCCAGGATCGCAGCGCGCCCCATGGAGTCGGCTGATGAGCGAATATCAGTATTACGAGTTCCGCGCGGTCGACCGACCGCTGAACGCCGCAGACCGGCGGGCCCTGCGCGCGATATCGACCCGGGCGGACATCACGGCGCACAGCTTCGTCAATTCCTACGAATGGGGCGACTTCAAGGGCGATCCGGCGGAGCTCATGGAGCGCTGGTTCGATCTTCACCTGTACCTCGCCAACTGGGGAACGCGCCGTCTGATGATCCGCCTGCCGCGGCGGGGGAAGGGGCTCGGGCTGGACCGACTGCTGCCCCCGCGCGGGCCGGCCGAGCTGCGCGCCGCCGGCGCGAACCTGATCCTGGACATCGAGCGGGGCGAGATTGAACTGGATGACGACGATGACGGCGCAGGCTGGCTTGCCTCGCTGGGGCAGCTGCGGGCCGATATCCTCCAGGGCGACCTGCGGGTCTTCCACCTGATCTGGCTTCTGGCGGCTGAGGCGGGCGTGGTTGGGGAAGAAGAGCGGGAGCCGATGCCGGGAATCGCTCCGTCCTCCGGCGCGCTCGCAGCCTTCGCCGCGTTCTTCGCCATCGGTCCGGAGCTGATGGAGGCAGCCGGCGAGCCGGCTGCGGAGCCACGGACGCTGGCTGCCCTGCGGACCCGTGCGGCGGCGCTGCGCGACGCGCGGGAGCGTGCGGAGGCCGCCGCGGCCGAGGCCGAACGCCAGCGGCGCATCGCGCGGCTGGCGGAGGAGCGCCGGGCGCGCCTTACGGCTCTGGCCGCGCGCGGGTCGGCCGTCTGGCAGCAGGTCGAAGCGGAGATCGGCTCGCGCAATGAACGCGGCTACGAGCGGGCGGTGGCACTGCTCCTGGATCTGAAGGCCATCGCCGAGGCGGAGGGCCGGCTGCCTTCCTTTCGGGAAGACCTCGCGGCGCTCCGTGAGCGCCACGCCCGAAAGGGGCGATTCCTGGAGCGACTGGCCGGGCTGCTATAGTCCTTCCGCGCCCGGCGATCCCCGTCGGATCGAAGGATGTCCTGGGATGTCACCGCCGAACCACGGCACCGCCGGGCCGGCCCGCGCCTCTCAAGGCGGCCCGCCTCCACCGCGTGCCCGCACGCTCAAGGAGCGCGTCGGCGCGCTGCGCAACCTGCGCCCTTTCCTGGCGATGGTGTGGCGCACGAGCCCCGGCCTCACCGCCGCCTCGCTGCTCCTGCGGCTGGTCCGCGCATTGCTGCCCATCGCGATGCTCTATGTCGGCAAGCTCATCATCGACGATGTGGTGCTGCTGCTGGCCGAGCCCGACCGGCCGACGAGCTTTCTCACAGCCTGGCATGGCGGAAAGCTCGACTGGATCGCCTGGCTGCTCGCCGCCGAATTCCTGCTGGCCGTGGCCACCGACCTGCTGGGCCGCGTGGTCGCACTCGTCGACAGCCTGCTCTCCGAGCGCGTCACCAACGCCTCCAGCGTCCGGCTGATGGAGCACTCGGCCAGCCTCGACCTCGAGGATTTCGAGGATGCCGACTTCCAGGACCAGCTCGAGCGCGCCCGCCGCCAGACCAGCGGCCGCATCACCCTGATGAACCTGCTCTTCAACCAGGCGCAGGACATCGTGACGGTCGTGAGCTTCGCCGCCGGCCTGCTCGTCTTCGCGCCCTGGCTGATCGTGCTGCTGATCCTGGCGCTGGTGCCGGCCTTCCTCGGCGAATCCCACTTTAACGCGCGCGGCTACTCGCTCGACTTCGGCCGCACGCCGGAGCGGCGCGAGCTCGACTATGTCAGGCAGACCGCGGCGAGCGTGGAGACGGCCAAGGAGGTCAAGATCTTCGGCCTCCACGGCTTCCTGATCGAACGATATCTGCGGCTCTCCGCGGCCTTCTATGCGGCGAACCGCGCCCTGGCCCTGCGCCGGGCGCAATGGGGCGCCGTGTTCACCGCGATCGGCACGGCCGGCTACTACCTCGCCTATGCCTATATCGTCTGGGAGACGCTGGCCGGCGTCTTCTCCGTCGGCGACCTGACCTTCCTCGCGGGCTCCTTCCTGCGCCTGCGCGGCCTGCTGGAGGGGTTGCTCTCCGGCTTCTCGCTGATGGCCGGCCAGGCGCTCTACCTCGACGACCTCTTCACCTTCTTCGAGACTCGGCCGGAGATCCTCTCGCCGGAGAACCCGCTTCCTGTGCCGCATCCCCTCCGCGAGGGCTTCGTCTTCGAGGATGTAGGCTTCGCCTATCCCGGCGCCATCAGCTGGGCCGTGCGCCACCTCAGCTTCACGCTGAAGGCCGGCGAGGTGGTGGCGCTCGTCGGCGAGAACGGCGCGGGGAAAACCACGCTGGTGAAGCTGCTGACCCGTCTCTACGATCCCGACGAGGGCCGCATCCTGCTCGATGGGAAAGACCTGCGCGACTACGACCTCGTCGCGCTGCGCGGCAGCATGGGCGTCATCTTCCAGGATTTCGTGCGCTACAACCTGACGGCGGGCGACAACATCGCCGTCGGCCGCATCGAGGCGCGCGAGGACCAGGCCCGCATTGCCCGCGCCGCCGGGCGCAGCCAGGCCGACGAGGTGATCGCCCGGCTGCCGCAGGGCTACGGGCAGATGATCGGCAAGCGCTTCAAGAACGGCGTCGAGCTCTCGGGCGGCGAGTGGCAGAAGGTCGCCATCGCGCGCGCCTATATGCGCGAGGCCGAGGTCCTGGTGCTGGACGAGCCGACCGCCGCGCTGGACGCGCGCTCGGAATTCGAGGTCTTCCGCCGCTTCAAGGAGCTGAGCGAGGGCAAGACCGCGGTGCTGATCTCGCACCGCTTCTCCAGCGTGCGCATGGCCGACCGCATCCTGGTGCTCGCCGACGGCAAGGTCGAGGCCGAGGGCACGCACGAGGAGCTGATGGCCCAGGGCGGCCGCTACGCCGAGCTCTTCGAGCTCCAGGCGGCGGGGTACAGGTAGAAACCCTGATGCGCGACGCGCCGGTCCGGGCAATACTGGCCCCCGCATGAGAATCGCCGCCATCAGAACCCTGACCATTTGGGCCGCGCTGTTCCTCCTGGCTTCGCCCATTGCGGCGCGGGCCGCGGTGCCGGCTGCGTCCTGT
>JAQGHZ010000753.1 GCA_028291485.1 Rubritepida sp.
TTGCGAGGCCGCCGCCTGCGCCGCGCCCAGCCCGCCGGCCCGGGCCGCGTGCTCCACGCCCTGCGCCTGCTCGGCCAGCAGCCGCGCCCCCACCATGCGCGCCGCGCCCTTCAGCCGGTGCGCGATCTCCACCACGATGTCGAGCGCCTGTGCGGCCTGCAGCGCCGCGAGGTCGCGCGCCGCGGTTTGCGAGAAATTCTCCAGGATGGAGGACAGGCGGTCGCGATCCTGGCCGAAGAGGCTGCGCAGCGCGTCGGGGTCGAAGAGCGTGCCGCCCTGGTGCGCACCGGGGAGGCCGGGCAGCCAGCGCGCCAGCATGCGCGACAGCCCGTCCAGCGTCACCGGCTTGGCGAGGAAGCCGTCCATCCCGGCGGCGTAGCAGCGCTCGGCCTCGCCCTTCAGCGCATTCGCCGTGACGGCGACCAGCGTGGTGCGCGGCAGGTCGCGCGTCTGCTCCTCCTGGCGGATTGCCCGCGCCAGCTCGAAGCCGTCCATGCCCGGCATGTGGATGTCGAGCAGCACGATGCCGTGTCCGCGCGCGCGCCAGAGCTCCAGGGCCTGGGCGCCGCCCTGCGCCATGTCGGATTGCAGCCCGATGAGCTCGAGCTGCCGCCCGATGACCTCGCGATTCACCGGATGGTCGTCCACCACCAGCACGCCGTCCTGGCCGCCCGGCGCCTCGGCCCGCGGCGCCACGCCGACCCCCTCCAGCCTATCTCCCCCCCGGGGCCGCTCCGCCTTCGCCGTCTGCGAAGCAAGGCCGAGCCGCAGCGTCACGGTGAAGCGGCTCCCGCGGCCGAGCTCGCTTTCGGCGTCCACCTCGCCCTCCATCAGCTCGGCGAGCCGCCGCACGATGGAGAGGCCGAGGCCGGTGCCGCCGAAGCGGCGTGTGGTCGAGCTGTCGGCCTGGGTGAAGGGCTGGAACAGCCGCGCCAGCGTGCCGGGATCCATGCCGATCCCGCTGTCCTCGACCTGGAGGGTCAGCAGGGCGGTGCCGCCCTCGATCCGAGTCTCGGCGGAGATGCGCACATAGCCGCGCTCGGTGAATTTCAGCGCATTGCCGATCAGGTTGAACAGGATCTGCCGCACGCGCGTCGGATCGCCGGAGAGCCAGTCCGGCCCGGATCCCGGCGGGTCGGCGAAGAGCTTCAGCCCGCGCGTCGCCGCCGCCGGCGCCAGCGTCTCCACCGTGCCCTCGACCAGGCCGTGCAGCGAGAAGGGCAACTCCTCGATCTCCAGCCGCCCGGCCTCGATCTTGGAGAAGTCCAGCACGTCGTCGACGATGCGCAGCAGGCCCTCGGCGCTCTCGCGCATCACATGGACGCTGCGCGCCTGGTCCGGCTTCAGCTCGCTGCGCGAGAGGATCTCCAGCATGCCCAGCACGCCGTTCATCGGCGTGCGGATCTCGTGGCTCATGGCCGCGAGGAAGTTGGCCTTGGCCCGGGCGCCGGCCTCCGCCGCGTCGCGCGCCGCGATCGCCGTCTGCTCGCTCTCCTTCAGCGAGGTCACGTCGCGGCCCACGGTCACGACACGACCACCCGAGATCGGCGTGTAGTTGAACTCCAGCCACTTGCCCGAGGCGGTGCGGCGCGTGAGGTGGACCGGACCGGCGAGGACCGCCTTCACTCGGCCGTGCACGACCTCCTCCTCCGTCACGTCGAAGCCGAAGTCGCCGCGGCGGTACATGTGCGTCATCGCGTCGGCCATGAGCGCGCCCGGCTGCACCAGCGCTTCCGGCAGCTCCAGCAGGTTCCGCCCCCAGCCGTTGGAGAGGAGGATCCGCGCCTGCGGGTCGATCAGGACGACCATCTCCTCCATGCTGTTCAGCACCTCGCGCAGCAGCGAGCGCTCGGCCTCGGTCTGCTCCTCCTGCTGCTTGAGGCGGGTGACATCGCGGTAGAAGGCCAGCATGCCGCCCTTCGGCAGCTGCTGCATGCGCACGTCGAGCCAGTAGCCCGTATGCGTCTTGCGGATGTATTGCACGCCGCCGGCCCGGCGGAGGTTGGCGATGCGCGAGTCCAGCGCCTCCTCGAACTCCTGCGGATCTTCCGGCGCGGGGCCGAAATCGCCGCGCTTCATTTGCCAGCCGATGACGTCGCGCGCGCTCGTGCCGATCCGGAAGAACTCCTCCGGCAGGCCCAGGAAGTTCATCAGTGGCCGGCTGAGCATGCGCCAGCGCATCTCGTCGTCGAAGAGCATCACGCCGTCGGACATGTTGTCCACGACGAGCCGCAGCATCTCCTGCTCGCGCTCGAGCGCGAGCTGCGCCTCCTTCAGCTCCGTCACGTCGCGGACGCTGATGACGAAGAGCCCGTCCTCGCGCGTGACGAGGTTGAACTCGGCCCAGCGCCCGTCCGGCATCTGCCGCGTGCGCTGCAGCGGGGTCGGTCCGGCGAGCTGCGCGCGCACGTCCTGGATAAAGGCCTCCTCGTCCATCTCGAAGCCGAAATCGCCGCGGCGGTAGAGCGCGCGCAGGATGTCGCGGCGATGGGCGCCGGGCGCGAAGAGCTCGGGCGGCAGGCCGAACATGGCGTTGCTGCGGCTGGAGCTCTCGAGGATGCGGCCGTCGGCCGCCGTCAGGATCACGATGTCGCGCGTGTTCTCCAGCAGGAGGTTGGCGCGGCGGCGATCCTCCTCGCGATCGGCGCGCTCCGCTTCGAGCCGGGCCAGCGCCTCGCGCAGCTCGGTGACGTCGCGCACCATGACGAGCAGCTCGCCGTTCGGGAGCGGGCGGAAGTTGTACTCGGCCCAGCGGCCGTCGGGCATGCGTTCGGAAAAGGTGAGGCGGCCGGCGGCCAGGATGCGCGCGCGGCGTTCGGCGATGAAGGTCTCCTCGTCCTGCTCGAAGCCGAAATCGCCGCGGCGGTGGAGGAACCGCATGATCTCCTGGTGCGTGCTGCCGGCCTGCGCCAGATGGTCCGGCATGCCCAGCAGGGAGCCGCTGTTGCTGGAGTTCTGCAGGATTCGGCCATCGGCATTCATCAGCACGACGCTGTCGGTGATGTTCTCGAGCATATGCGCCATCCGAGCGCGCTCTTCGGCGAGGGATTCGTCGGTCGGCGTCTCGGTCCAAAGGCAGAGGCGCCCGCCGTCGGGCATCGCCTGCACCGAGAGCTCCAGCATGCCGCCCCCCACGAGCTGCCAGCGGGTCTTGCCGGGCGGGCCGGCGAAGGGCGCCTCCCTCGCGGTACTGTTGAGCGGAAGGCGCAGGCGCCCGGCCGCGTCCACGCGATCGAGCCAGGCGGACAGCGTCGTGCCCACGCCCGGCGGCGCGACGCCGAAGAACGCGCCGAGCCGGCTGTTCGCCCGCAGCACTCTTCCATCGGGGCCGACATGCAGCAGGCCGGAGGGCATATGATCCAGGAGGCAAGCCAGGAGAGTGGCGTCTTCGTTCACGGAGTCTCACGAGGGAACATGTTTGGGAGGAAGGATGCCATAGGATCGGTTTGCCGTTCTGTCGCGTCTGTCGTGCAGTCCGGAGTGTCCGTCCCACGTGACACATGCGACAGGTTTGCCGGCGCCGCGCGCCACCTGCGGCGGTGGGGTCCAGCAGGCCGGACCTGTGGCGGAGCGTCGCTCGAAGAACCCGAACGCGGCCTGCCGGATCGCCGCGATCCGGCAGGCCCGCGGCGCGGTTGAGAACCACGGCCGGGCCGCCCGATTGACCCGCCCCCCGGCGGCCCATAGCGTCTGAGCCCTAGGAAGGGTTTGTGACGATGACTGCGAAGCTACGCCGGCGCTCATTCGACGCGCAGGCGAAGGGGGCCCTGGACTCCCTCCGTGTGGTGGATCTCTCGCGCCTCGTGGCCGGAAATATCCTCACCAAGGTGCTGGGCGACCATGGCGCCGAGGTGATCAAGGTGGAACCGCCGGCCGGCGATTCCCTCCGCGCCTGGAAGACCGGCGGCGTCGAGACCTCCTGGAAGACGCTCTGCCGCAACAAGCGCAGCCTGTGCCTCGACCTGCGCAATCCCGATGCGATCGCCGTGGTGCGTCGCCTCGTGGAAACCGCCGACATCTTCGTGGAAAGCTTCCGGCCCGGCGTGCTGGAGGAGATGGGCCTGGCGCCGGACGTGTTGCTGGCGCTGAACCCGGCGCTGGTGGTGGTGCGCGTCTCCGGCTGGGGGCAGACGGGCCCCTTCTCGCACAAGCCGGGCTTCGGCACGCTGGTCGAGGGATATTCGGGCTTCGCCGCCATCAACGGCTTCGCCGACCGCGAGCCAGTGCTGCCGCCCATGTTCATGGCCGACGCCTATGCCGGGCTCTACGGCTCGTCCGCGGCGATGATCGCGCTGCATCACGCCAGGGCGACCGGCGAGGGCCAGGTGCTCGACGTCTCGCTGTTCGAGCCGATCTTCGCGATGCTCGAGCCGCAGATGGCCAACTACCGCATCTCGGGCAAGAAGAAGCCGCGCACCGGCAGCCGCAGCACCAACACGGCCCCGCGCAATGCCTACCAGACCAAGGATGGCGGCTGGGTCGGGCTGTCGAGCTCCACCCAGGGGGTGTTCGTGAAGCTGATGAAGAGCCTCGGCAAGCCCGAGCTGCTGGAGGATCCGCGCTTCCGGACCAATTCGGACCGCATCCGGCATCTCGACGAGATCGACGGCGTGGTGCGCGACTACATCGCCGGCATCACCATGGCGCAGGCGCTGGAGCAGTTCGACCGCGACGGTGTGACCATCGGCCCCATCATGGACGTCGCCGGACTCGACGAGGACCATTACATCGCGGAGCGCGAGGCGCTGATCGAAGTGCCGGACGACGAGATGCCGGGCGGCTGGCTGCCCATGCATGGCGAGATCCCGCGCCTGTCCAAGACACCCGGCATCCTGCGCAACCCCGCCCCGGCGCTGGGCCAGGACAATGACGCGCTGTTGCTGCCGCTGCTCGGCGCCGAGGAACTGGCCCGGCTGCGCGCGGAAGGCGTCGTGCTGCACGGGGATTCCTGACGCATCTCCCGACCTTCTGAACATCGGCCTGCGACGGTGGCCAGTGTCGCTTTTGTCTATGACTGACTGCTCACTCATTTTATCTTGACGTCCGGACAAACCGGGGCGCAGTCTCCTGATTAACGAGAGGAAACGCAATGGCACAGCCCCGCATCATCGCGGCCCAGGTGAAGGACGCCGAGCTGGTCACCGAACGCCGTGCGCATATCGCGCAGGCCGCCGCCCGCGTCTTCCGCGCCAAGGGTTTTCACAGCGCGACGATCCGCGACGTGGCCGTCGAGGCCGGGCTCTCGCAGGGCAGCCTCTACAACTACGTCCGCACCAAGGACGACATCCTCTACCTCGTCCACCAGGATATGACCGCCGCCTATGCGCGCGACGTGGAAGCCGCGATCGACGGTCTCACCGAACCCCGCGCGCGGCTTCACGCCGCCCTCGCCGCCTTCGTGCATGCGATGCGCGAGCGCCATGGCGACATCGCGCTCATCTACCAGGAGACGCACGCGCTCGGCGCCGAATCCCGCCATGCCGTGCTGGCGCAGACGCAGATCTTCATCGAGCGCTTCGGCCAGCTCATCGAGGAGGCGCGCGAGGCCGGCATGACGTTTCCCGGTGCCGGAAAGCTGGCTGCCGACATCGTCACCTTCCTGCCGGTGATGCTCTCGCTCCGCCGCTGGCACATTCGCGACGTGATGGCGGGCGCGGAGGCCGAGGCCGAAATCGTCGCCTTCCTCATGCGCGGATTGGGGGCCTCCGATGGACCTTGAGGGACAGCGCCTGCTGGTCGTCGGCGGCAGCCGCGGCGTGGGGCGCGCCATCGCGCTGGCCGGCGCGGAGCGCGGCGCCGATGTCGCGATCCTCTACCGCAGCCGCGTGGAAGAGGCGGAGGCGGTGCTCGGTGCCGTGCGCGCCAAGGGCCGCCAGGCGCATGCCGTGCAGGCCGACCTCGCCGATGCGGAGGCCACGCAGTCGGCCATCGACGCGGCGGCCGAGGCGATGGGCGGAATCTCGCTCCTGGCCCATGCCGCAGGCGCCATGGGCCAATGGGCCAGCGTCGCCGAAATCTCGCCCGCCGAATGGCAGCGCTACATCGCCGTCGACCTCAACGGTTGCTTTCACGCGCTGCACGCCGCGATTCCGCATCTGCGGCAATCCGGCAGCGGCGCGGTCGTCGCCATCTCCTCCATCGCCTCGCAGATGTGCCAGGCGCGCAACGCCCAGGGCGCGGCCGCCAAGGCCGGCGTCGAGGCGCTGATCCGCGTCACCGCGAAGGAGGAGGCGCGGCACGGCATCCGCGCCAACGCCATCGCCATCGGCCTCACCGCGACGGACATGGCGCAGACCGCCTTCGACGCCTGGGGGCCCGAGACGACGGCGCGCATCGTGAAGGGCATTCCGCTCCAGCGCGTCGGCACGCCCGAGGAAGTCGCAGGCGTCGCCTGCTTCATGATGAGCACCGCCTGCAGCTATCTCACCGGCAAGGTGCTGCAGCTCGACGGAGGCCAGATCATCGCCGGCTGACGCGTGAATAGTGGCGACCGGAACACCGGCGCCGATCGAGGAGGAAACGAAGATGACCCAGAGAATCGCCCGCCGGCCCCTGGCCGCGCTGCTTGCCGCGCCCGCCCTCGTCGGTGTGGGCACCGCCCGAGCGCAGGGCCAGCCGCTGAAGATCGGCGTGCCCACCGCCATGACCGGCACCTGGGCCGCGCTCGGCTCGCAGGTCGTGCGCAGCTGCCGCCTTTGGCAGAAGGCGATGAACGCCGAGGGCGGGCTGCTCGGCCGGCCCATCGAGTTCCTCTTCGAGGACACGCAGGGCACGCCCGCCAATTGCCTCCGCAAGGCGCAGGAGATGGTGGAGCGCGACCGCGTGAACATCTTGCTCGGCCTGATGGCGAGCAGCGAGGCGCTGGCCGTGATGCCCAAGCTCGCCGAGTGGAATGCGCTGTTCATCTCGTCGGTGAACGGCGCCGGCTCCATCACCGCGGAATCCTGGGTGCCGAACGCCTTCCGCGCCAACACCTCCGGCCCGATGGGCGCGCGCGCGCTGGCGCTGTGGCTGCGCAACTCGCCGCAGACCGATTTCTTCTCGCTCTCGCTGGATTATTCCTGGGGCCGCTCCTCGGTGGAGACCTTCGAGGGGCTGCTGCGCGGCATTGGCAAGCGCTCCATCGGCAACGTCTTCGCGCCCGTCGGCACGCGCGACTATTCCAGCTTCATCACCCGCGTGCGCCAGGCCAATCCGCAGGCGCTCTACATCGCGCTCACCGGCGACGACGGGACCGCCTTCCTGCGCCAGGCCGCGCAATACCGCCTCTTCGAGCGCATGCCGGTCGTGACCGAGACGGTGGACATGCTCTTCACCCGTCCCGCCGGCGAGGCGGCGATCGGGCTGGTCGGCGGCAGCCGCTATTCCTTCGCCTACGACATCCCCGCGAACAACACCTTCGTGAGCCGCTTCCGCGCCGAGTACAACGACCTGCCCGACACCTATGACGGCGAGCAGTGGCAGGCCTGCGAGGTGCTGGCCGCCGCCATCCGCAAGGCCGGCTCCACCGAGACGCCGCAGGTGGTCGCCGCGCTGCGGGACCTGGAGCTCAACTCCATCAAGGGCCCGCTGAAGATCCGCGCCTGCGACGGCCAGGCGGAGCAGCAGGGCTTCGTGGTGCGCGTGGCGCGGCGCGAGGGTTTTCCGTATCCTGTGCCGGACGTGATCTCGACCTTCACGGCCGCCGAGGTCACGCCCGCCTGCCGCGCCTCGAACTTCACCTGAAGGATTTCGGGTGGATCCGCTCACCCTCTTCACGCTGCAGACGCTGAACGCGCTGTCGCTCTCGGCGCTGCTGTTCTTCATCTCGCTGGGCCTGACGCTGATCTTCGGCATCATGCGCGTGGTGAACTTCGCCCATGGCGCGCTCTTCATGCTGGGCGCGTATGTGGGCGTGGCGACGCAAACGGCGAGCGGGAGCTTTCTGCTGTCGCTGATCGCCGCGCCGCTGGCCGCTGCCGTGCTCGGACTGGCCTTCGAGCGCTGTGCGCTCTCGCGACTCTATGCGCGCGAGCACTCGGCCTTCCTGCTCGTCACCTTCGGCTTGGCGCTCGCGCTCACCGAGGCGATCCGGCTGATCTGGGGCGCGGATGCACGCCAGGCGGAACTGCCGGATTCCCTGTCCGGCATCGTCTTCGTGATGGACGAGCCCTTCCCGATCTACCGCCTGCTGCTGATCGGCGCCGGCCTCGCCTGCGCGCTGCTCTGCTGGGCCGGACTGCAGCGCACGCGGCTTGGCCTGCTGCTGCGCGCCGCCTCGCAGAATCCGACCATGACGGCCGCGCTCGGCAATGATGTCGGCCGTGTGCGCGCCGCCGTTTTCGCCATGGCCTGCGCGCTGGCCGCGCTCGGCGGCGCGCTGGCGGCTCCCCTGCTCAGCGCCTCGCTCGGTCTCGGTTCCAACGTGATCATCGACGCCTTCGTGATCGTGATGATCGGCGGCATGGGCAGCTTCCTCGGCACGGCCGCTGGCAGCCTGCTGGTCGGCTTCGCCCAGACCTTCGGCAACTACTACGCGCCGGAACTGGCGCTCGGCATGACCTACGCGCTGATGATCGCCGTCCTGGTCGTGCGCCCCGGCGGACTCTTCGGGCGCGTGGAATGAGGCCGGCCGATCCCCGCCTGGTGCTGCTGCTGATCGCGCTCGCCGGCGTGCTCGCCTTCGTGCTGCCCGGCCACGCGACGACGCTGCTCACCGAGGCGCTGATCCTCGCCCTCTTCGCGCTGAGCCTGGACCTGCTGGTGGGCCATGCGCGCCTCACCTCCTTCGGCCATGCCGGCCCCTGGGCGCTCGGCGCCTATCTCGCCGGCGCGATGATGCTGTCCTGGGGCGTGCCGCTGCCGTTCGCCGTCCTGCTGGCGGGCCTCGGCACGGCGGCTCTGGCGATCCCGATCGGATGGCTCTGCGTGCGCACGGGCGGCGTGACCTTCGCCATGCTCTCGCTGGCCTTCGCGCAGCTCGGCTATGCGGTCGTCGTCAAGTGGAACGCCGTCACCGGCGGCTCCGACGGCCTCGCCGGAATCCCGCGCGCCGGGCTGCCGGATGTCCTGGCCGGACGCGAGGGCTACCACCTCCTCGTCGCCGTCTTCCTCGCCGCCGCCTATCTGGTCGCGCATGGCTTCATCACCTCGCCGCTCGGCCGCATCGTCGCCGCCGTGCGCGAGAACGAGCAGCGCGCCGAGGCGCTGGGCCATGACCCGCGCCGCATCCGCCTGACGGTCTTCGTGCTGTCCTACTTCCTCGCCGGCATCGCGGGCGCGCTCTATGCCGGCTTCGCGGGCTATGTCTCGCCCGAGCTCTTCTTCTGGACCGTTTCCGGCCACGTGCTGGTGATGGTCATCCTCGGCGGCGCCGGCACGCTGATCGGCCCCATGCTCGGCGCGCTGGTCTTCTTCTACGCCGAGCACGAGCTCTCCGCGCTCACCGAAAGCTGGGGCCTGTTCCTCGGACTGCTCTTCATCCTCGTGGTGATCTTTGCCCCGCGCGGACTGATGGGCCTCGTGAGGCGCACGTCGTGAGCCTCCTGGAATGCCGCGGCCTGACCCGCGCCTGGGGCGCCTTTCGCGCGGTGGACGGCGTGGATCTCGACCTCGCCGAGCGCGAGATCTGCGCCGTCATCGGCCCCAACGGCGCGGGCAAGAGCACGCTCTTCGCCATGATCGCCGGCAACCTGCGCAAGAGCGCGGGGACCGTGCGCTTCGACGGGGAGGAGGTGTCGCAGCTCTCCGCCCCCGCGCTGGCCTCGCGCGGCGTGGCGCGCAGCTTCCAGATCACGGCGATCTGTCCCGGCCTCACGGCGCTGGAGAACGTCCGCCTGGGCGTGCAGGCGCGCCAGCCCCTGCGCTGGCGCCCCTTCGGCGGCTCGGCCGCGATGCGCGAGGGCGAGACGCGCGCTTTGCACTGGCTGGAACGCCTCAGCCTCGCCGATCGCGCGCAGACCCCCGCCGGCGAGCTCGCCCATGGCGACCAGCGCCTGCTGGAGGTCGCCGTCGCCCTCGCGCAGGAACCGCGCCTCCTCATCCTGGACGAGCCGACGCAAGGCATGTCGGTCGAGGAGACGCGCCGCACCGTGGACCTGCTCCACGGCGTGATGGCGGAGGCCGCGACCGCCGTGCTGCTGGTGGAGCACGACCTCGACGTCGTCTTCGCCCTCGCCCCGCGCATCGTCGTGCTGCACCGAGGCCGCAAGATCGCCGACGGACCCGCCGCCCAGGTCCGCGCCGACGACGCCGTGCAGCAGGCCTATCTCGGCGGGCTCGACTGATGCTGGAGCTGCGCGACATCACCGGCGGCTACGGCCCCGCCCAGGTCCTCTGCGGCACCGACCTGCGCGCGGAGGCCGGCCAGGTCACCGCGCTCATCGGCCGGAACGGCGTCGGCAAGACGACGCTGCTGCGGGGGTTGATGGGCCTGCTGCCTGATCTCGCCGGCGAGATCACGCTGAGCGGCGAGACGCTGCTCGGCCTGCCCACGCACCGCATCGCCCGCGCCGGAATCGGCTATGTGCCCGAGGGCCGCCAGATCTTCCCTGAATTGACGGTGATGGAGAACCTCGCCGTCGGCCAGCGCCGCCCCTCGCGCAACTGGCCCGAGGAGCGCCTCTTCGCCCTCCTCCCCAACCTGCGCGAGCGCCGCGCCAATGCCGGCCGCGCGCTGTCCGGCGGAGAGCAGCAGATGCTCGCCATCGCCCGCGCGCTCGTCACCGACCCGCGGGTGCTGCTGCTGGACGAGCCAAGCCAGGGCCTGGCGCCCATGGTCGTGCAGGAGCTGGCCCGCGTGCTGCGGCAGCTCGCCGGCGAGGGCGTCGCCGTGCTCCTCGTGGAGCAGAACCTGCGCCTGACCGAGGCGGTGGCCGATCGCATCCTGATCATGGCGCGCGGCCGCATCGTCCATGACGACACCGCCGCCGCCTTCCGCGCGGCCGAGGATGATCTGCGCCACCGCTGGCTGACGATGTGAGGAGCTGACCATGCGATTCGAGCCCAGACGCGACGAGGCCCGGGCCGCCAGATGGCGCGCCATCGGCCAATGGACCGGCGAGACCTTCTTCGACCTGCTGAACCGCGCTGCCGAGGCCACGCCCGACAAGGTGGCCATCACCGACGGCGGGAACCGCGTCACCTATGCCGAGCTGCGTGACGTCACCGACCGCATGGCCGCGCGCTACCGCGCGCTCGGCATCGGCGAGACCGACGTGGTCGCGATCCAGCTGCCCAACTGGATCGAGTTCGCGCCCTGCTTCTTCGCGCTGGAGCGGATCGGCGCCGTCGCCGTCACCGTCTCCACCGATTTCCGCGCACGCGAGCTGGAATACATCCTGCGCTTCAGCGAGGCGCGCGGCTTCGTCACCTGCGGCGACTATCGCGGCTTCGATCATCTCGCCATGGCGCTGGATCTTCGCGGGAAGCTGCCCGGGCTGGAGCTGATCGGCAGCTTCCGCTCGCCGCCGCGCGAGGGCGTCGTCCCGCTCGACGACGTCATGGCGGGAAAGGGTCCGCCAAAGGATTTCACGCCGTTCCGCCAGCCCTCCGATGCGGTGATGCGCATGGCCTTCACCTCCGGCACCACGGGCAATCCGAAGGGCGTCATGCACAGCCATGACACCACCCTTCCCGCCGCGCGCATCCTCAACACCGACCTCGGTCTCGGCGCCGAGGACCGCATGATGGTCTGGCTGCCGCTCGGGCTGAACTGGGGCTACCTCACCCTCGTGCAGTCGGTGATGGCGAACGCCACCGCG